>DATMPR010000316.1:0-4041 GCA_035567575.1 Bacteroidia bacterium | reverse complement strand
ACCAAAATCATCAGTTGTAAAAATGTAATAAATGCCATTAGCGGCCGGCTGTGGTACAATTAATGCTGCCTGAGTACTTGAGATGCCGCCCAATAAACCATTACCATTTGCCATTTGCGCCTGGGTTTTATCTACTACCGTCCTGCCATCCGTATAAAATAATAAACTACCGGTTGCGTCGCTAATTACTGAACAACCTTCTGAAGGTGCATAGCCTGCCATACCGCTGGCAATTACAGATGGTGTGCCCGTGCCAAAATCGAGGGCGGCGCCATTCCCAAAATACCATTTATCGGTTTGTTTTTGTGCGGATAAAAAAAACGTGCAGAATAAAATTGAAGACAATAAAGTAAATTTTTTCATAGGTTAATTTTTTGATTAGACTAATTTACACTAATTAACAAGAAAAGCAAAGGGTTTTAACATTAGCATCCGTCGATCACTAAATCGATTTGAACTCCCACAACTTGGGTTAGAGCCCTATTTGTTTATAAAGAAAAATATTATACTTTAGTATATTGTTACTCTTATCATAAATCCTTAAAAATAATTTCATGAAAAAACTTTTACTTTCATTATTTAGCTTATTGCTTTTAAATTCTGCTAACGCGCAGCAATGGCTGCCACAAACAGCGCCAACCACATCTAATAATTTGTATTCTGTTTTTGCAATTAGCCCGACAGCCGTTGGTGCTACAGGGGTTACAGGACCGATCCGTACTACTAATGCCGGAGTAACATGGTCGCAAAACCTTATTCTTACCGGAGTAAATACCTATGAACTTCATACCAAGAATCCAGCGAAATGGTATATCATGTGTCAAAATTCGAATTGGTTCGTGAAAATGGGAAATCCAAGCGGTGTTTCATTAAATGGCGGTAAACCTGATAGCATTTTATCATTACATTTTAAAGATCTTGCTTGTGTTGTTGCAGTAGGAACAGCCGGAAAAATTGAAGCAAGCTGCGATACAGGTTTAACCTGGCAGGTACGGGCTCCGGCAACCGGTTCTAATTTAAATGCAATTTGGTTTTCGGATAATGATTCGGCTTGTGCTGTTGGTCAGGGTGGAATCATTAAGCGTACAAAAGATGCCGGACTCACCTGGAACACCATTCCTTCAGGTACACCCTTTCCTTTAAACGGAATTCATTTTCCAAGTTCAACAGTTGGTTTTATTGTTGGGAACGGAGGTAAAATTTTAAAGACAACGAATGCCGGACAAACCTGGACCATTATGCCAAGCGGAGTTTTAAATGCATTGAACGGTGTGTTTTTTATTGATAAGGATACAGGTTATGTTGCAGGATCGAATGGTTTGATCATGAAAACAATTGATGGCGCTGCAACCTGGACCACCATGACAACAGGTGTAACACAAGCGCTAAACTCGATACATTTCGCGACACAAGTGGATGGATGGGCAGTTGGAAATGCAGGAACTATTTTAAAATATAATGGCAGCGGCGGATTAGGAATAAATAATTCAAACGCTGATACACATTTTAGTTTTTTCCCTAATCCTGCGAAAGATTTTATTACCGTCACAGCACCCGTACGAACCGCAAGTATTAAACTGTTCACTTCTTTAGGTCAGTTGGTTTATGAAGGCACAGCAAAAGATGAAGAAACAAAAATTGATATAAGTAATTTTGATCAAGGTATTTATTTTATTGAATGCAGAACTGAAGATAATGTTACTGTGAAGAGATTTGTGAAGGAATAGATTTTCTGATGGTGGCTTCGACTTCGCTCAGCCACCGCGTTTTCAAAATGGTATTAAAAAATCGGTGACATCGAGAGCTTCAGTCACCGATTTTTTATGTTCTTGTGGTTGAGCTTGCGAAGCCAATTACCTAAAATTCATTATCTTTATCCCAATGCGCATTCTATTAACCACACTCAATGCAAAATATATTCACGTTAATCTTGCGATAAGGTTATTGTATGAATTAAATTGGGACAAGGAAGGCCTAGAGTGGAAGGAATTTACAATTAAGGAAGATAAATGCGGTATTGCAGATTTTTGTAAAGATTTTGATGTTGTTGCTTTTAGCTGTTATATTTGGAATATTGCCCAAACTTTAGAGGTCATTAAAAAAATAAAAGTACTTAATCCTCAGATCAAAATTTTATTGGGCGGACCGGAAGTAAGTTATGATTTTGGAGATGTGATTGCTTTACCCGAGGTAGATTATATTATTACAGGAGAAGGTGAAATTCCATTCAGGGAATTTATTGAATCGTTTCCTAATATTGAGAATGTAACTAACCTCGTAAGAAAAGAAAATGGAAAGGTTTTGCATTTGCCAAAAGATGCGACATTTGATCTGAAAAATTTCGCGAACATATTTCCATACAAAAATGATGAACCTGAAAGTTTATTTAACCGGGTTCTCTATATTGAAACATCGAGGGGTTGTCCGTACAAATGTGAATTTTGTCTCGCGAGTTTGGATAACAAAGTGCGTTATTTGCCAATGGAAAACATTAAGGCTAATTTGTTGTACTTAATGCATAATGGAAGAACAATTAAATTTTTAGACAGGACCTTTAACATTAAAAAAGATTTTACTCTTGAGATCTTCAATTTTATTTTGGATAATCATAAACCGGGAAATATATTTCAGTTTGAGATCACTGCAGATATTTTACATCCTGATATTATCAAATTCATAAATGAAAAAGTACCTGAAGGGTTGTTCAGGTTTGAGATAGGAATTCAAACCGTGAATCAAAAAGCAAATTTAGAAGTAAGCCGCAAACAAAGTTTTGATAAAACAAAAGGTATCATCAAGCAATTAGAACATAAAATTGAAATGCATTTGGATCTAATTGTTGGTTTGCCTTTAGATCATTGGGAAGATATTAAATTTAGTTTTGAGGAAGTCTTTAAATTATTTGCGCCGGAATTACAATTAGGTTTTTTAAAATTCTTAAAAGGAACACCGGTAAGGGAGAAATACGAAAAATATGGTTTTGAGTTTGATAAAATCGCTCCTTATCAAATCATAAAAAGTAATTATTTATCGGAAGATGAACTTGCCCGCATAGTAAAACTTGAACACGCACTCGAAATTTACTGGAACAAGAAACGCGCCGCCAACACTTTAAAATATGTAACCGCAAAATACAGCATCTTTGATTTTTTGGAAGGACTGGGAACTTATTTCGGAACGCGGAGGGAATATTATAAATACACTTTAAATGATGTTTATGATATTATGACTGAATTTGCTGATAAGAATTATCCGGAAGATAAGATCATAAAGGAACTGATCGCAATTGATTATTATTTACAACATAAAGTAAAACCCAAAACTTTATTCCTGGAAGAGGTAAGCCGCGAAGAAAAAAGCAATATTATCGCAAAAAATAATCTTAATCATCATAAATTCCGGTTTATTATCACGCAACTTTCTTTCGATTATGGCGTATTTAGATCGGAGCAGGGCTTAATAATACCGGGTAATCATAAACTGATCCTCCGTTATAACGGAACAGATTACCCGAATATTGTTACAGAAGAACCCGCTTTGCAAATTAATTGATCAAAAAGCCGGTTATACTATTTCTTTTTCTCTCCCTGTTTTGGTCCTGTGCTATACATTCTAAGTTTCCTTTTATTTGCTTTCGGTGGAGTTGTATTGCCAGCGAATTTAAATTGCCGAGTGTAAACATGAGCGCAATGAAGAAGCAAAGAAAATCTAAAGCCACAGCCAGAAAGAAAAAACGTCAGTGTGCTAAAAATAAAAGATTAAGGAAAAAAGGTATCGATGCGCCGGATAATAATAGTACTGCCGACACCGACGAAAGGTCTGCAAAAAAAGATTCTTTAAAATATAGATTTAAGGCGCTGCAAGAAGAACGATACATAATTATCAGTTTCAATAAAACAAATCCGGATAAAACCGATAGTACTTTTGTGAGATACAATAATGATGAAGATGATGTTTTGGAATATGATAAACAGATCTTAAAAAATTATCTGGATAGTAATAGGGTTGAGGAGATCAAACTCATAAATGTACGTGAGCATT
>DATMPR010000315.1:0-4396 GCA_035567575.1 Bacteroidia bacterium | reverse complement strand
TTTTCCTTTAAAATCATATTTATCCAATAAATTCTTCACTGATTCGTCCGGCGAATCATCAGTAACAACAAGCTCAAAATTTGTATAGTCTTGTTTTAAAATGGAATCAAGTGTTTTTTGCAGATAAATTATCTGCATATAGGTTGGAATGCATATTGATACTTTAGGTCGTATCATTTTTAAGGCTTAATAATTAATCCCTGACAAGTTGGTAAAGGAAAAACAAGGCATCCTTTACTTGCTGCAAATTTATCATGAGCAGCTTTTTGATTCTCACAACCCGGATAACCGTAATCATCCAACACGATCATAGCGCCTGTTACTAATTTAGGCCAAAAATATTCCATTGCTGCAACTTCCGGCCCTTCAGTATTCATGTCCACCGAAAGAAAAGATATTTTATTGGTTTTAACTAAAGGTAAAGTATCAGGTATGGCGCCCTTAATTAATTCAACATTTTTAAATTCTGAAAAAATTTTCTTTACTTTCTCGTATAAATTTCCGGTTTTACCGTAACCTAATTTTTCATTGCGCTGCATTTCGTATTCGTTGCTGTAGCGGGCATCCAATCCTTCAAACGTATCCATTAAATAATATTTTTTATCCAGTTTCTCAAACTGAACAAAATCTATAATGGCACGAGTACAAAATCCGGTATACACACCGCAATCAATAAAATCTCCTTCCAGTTTTGTTGCGTGGTGTGCAGCGCAGCATAACATATACATCCGCCATTGTATATCGTAATCTTTTAACAGATCGCCGCCCAACTCCTTACACAATTTATAGGCATGTGCAAAACGCGGTTCCTTGATAAAATCGCAATTATTAAATGTGTATAATAAATCTTTAGAATAGGTTAAGTCCTTTTTAGGGAGCATAAAATATTCATCGGGATTAAAATTTTTCATCCTGTACAACTTTGTGTACGTATCCGGAAACATTTTTCTTAATAATCTTTTCATTATCCTTTATATTTAGTATCCCATTGACACAATGGCCTTACTGCACCCGGAAAACCTAAAATGTAATTACCCCGTGCCGAATCACCTCTCATATAATCAATAACAGTAAACGACACACATTCTTTTTCGTGCATTAATATGGTGAATGGTTCTATTTTAATTGTGGCGACATTTACCAAAACGGCTCCTTCAGCCAACAGATTTCCGGGGATCCACATCGTAGTTGAATAAACTCCTTTTTTTCTTGGTTTTGTTCTTTCTTCAGAAACGGTATCATGCGTATTGAAAATATTAATACCATTTTCGTTATAAAAATTATAACTATGGGTAAATACTTCACCGTCCTTTAAAACTTCATACTCCATCGTGACACCAATTGGTTTTACTATATCATACTCCTCATTTACTTCGTCTTTTTCATTGTGTATTTTAACACTTATTAATTTTGTAATATCATTTCCGGGACGTTCATCTTTTTCCCAACTTTTAAATGATGAAACACCGGATTTTGTATCCAGATAAGATCTTGTGACTTCATTAATAGAACCAGCGGTTTTTAATTGTCCTTTTTCCAGCAACAAACCTTTATTGCACAAACGTAATACTGTTTCAATGCTATGGGATACAAATAAAATGGTGCGGCCTTCAGTTTCGCTTACCTGTTCCATTTTTCCCAAGCATTTTTTCTGGAAAGTGGAATCACCAACAGCCAGCACTTCGTCAACAATTAAAATATCGGGCGACAAATGCGCGGCAACGCCAAAAGCAAGCCGCACGTACATTCCGCTGCTATAACGTTTAACAGGCGTATCTAAAAACTGTTCTATTTCTGCAAAATCAACGATCTCATCAAATCGTTTATCAATTTCGTGTTTACTCATTCCCAGAATAGATCCATTCAAATAAATATTTTCGCGACCGGACAGATCTCCGTGAAAACCGGTGCCAACTTCTAACAAAGAAGCAATTCGTCCGTTAATTTCTATTCTGCCTTTTGTTGGAGGTGTTATTTGTGATAAAATTTTCAGCAGTGTCGATTTACCGGCTCCGTTCCTTCCAATGATCCCAACTCTATCACCGCGTTGTATATTAAACGACACATTATTAAGTGCCCAAAATTCTTCGGTCTGTTTTTTATTGCCAATATTCTTTAAGTTTTTTATATTATTAATAACATTACCATACAAAGTATCACTTCGCTCTTGCAAATTAGCATTAAGTAAATATTTTTTACCTAAGCCTTCTACTTTTATCACAAAATCGTTATTCATTAAATATAATCCACAAAATTACGTTCGAACTTATAAAAATATTTTATGCCGATAATTAAAAACAAAAACGATACACAAAGTGAAACAATGAAATAAGAACTATTGTAAATAGCATCACCGCCAAATAAACAATACTTGAATCCATCAATTGCTCCCACCATTGGGTTTAAACAAAATATCCAGTGTGCCCATTGCGGTAAGCGTTCTAAATAATAATGCGTGGAAAAAATAACCGGCGAAACATACATGCCAAACTGTACCATTACCGGCACAATAAATTTTACATCGCGGTATTTTACGTTAATGGTGGCAAAATACAAACCAATGCCAAAACCATTCAGAATAGTCAACAAAATAAATAAAGGCGCTAAAACAATTTGCCAGTGAAGAGATTGTCCGCTGAGAATAAATAATACAACCAGAATGATCAACGAAATAAAAAAATCAACCAGACAAACCAAAATTGTACTAAGCGGAATAATTATTTTAGGAAAAAAAACTTTGGAAAATAAATTAGCATTGCCAATTATGGAATTACTCACATCATTGAACACGCTCGAAAATAATTGCCATAATAAAATTGCAGAAGCTACATCAACAAAATTTGTAGCCGCATCTGCACTTCCGTTTATTTTAACCGAAATATAACCGAATACTAAAATATTGATCAGAGGTTTTATAAGCGCCCACATGATGCCTGCAAAAGCTTGCTTATAGCGAACTAAAAAATCGCGGCGCGCTAAATTGTTCAATAAATTTTTGTAACGGACAATCTCCTTTAAGGAAAAAAAGGAGGATGAATTTGCGTCTATTATTATTTTCGTTTCGCTCAAAAATTTTACTTTACCGGGTTTAGGGCAAAATTTGCCATGAAATACAAATATAGAGGTAAAATACAAAAATTCCCTATACAAAATCCATTAAATATTAAACAATCCGGGGCTCAAAACCTTGATAATTCCCAATGGCAATTATTCTATTTATCCCTAAATTTACAATGAAAATGCACACTATAGAGCCGTTTTACAACTGGAGGCATCTCTATATCTCTTCCGAAGACGAGAACTCGCCCTTTTATGGCCGCGAGCATAGTGAATTGCAATACACCAACACTATTTACAATTATTATATACACCCGCAGTGGGACGATATTGGCAGCGAAACCCTTTACATAAAAGTGTTATTTGTAGATTACGAAGAGAAGTTTACCATTATTGAATTGATCGGCGAATGGAATGATGCTATCAATAATGATATCATGTTATTGAAACGCGATGTTATTGACGAACTAATTTACATGGGCATCAACAAGTTTATTCTTATAGGCGAAAATGTTTTGAATTTTCATGAATCTGATGATTCTTATTATGAAGAATGGTTTGATGATATTGGCGAAGACGGCTGGATCGTTTGCTTGAATTTCCGCGAACATGTTTTAAAAGAATTTAAACGCGCTAATATAGATTCGTATTTTATCTCGGGGGGCGAACTAAACGATTTTCATTGGCGCAAATTTTCTCCCGGGCAAGTTTTCGGGAATTTGCTTAAAGTAATAAGTAAACGGTTAGCATAATTTATTTCGTAACAGGTATTGTCAGAACGATCTGCAATTGTTTTGTAAAAGCGTGGTGGTTAATATTAAAATCAGGCAGATTCACATTAAAGTCGCCCTTTAAAATTTCATTTTCGAAAGTAAACTGAATCTTTATTTCTTTAGTTACATTTTTTATAGTGAGCTTTCCAATTGCTTCGTAACGGTCACCATAGCTACGGATAGAACTTGATTCGAAAGAAATAACCGGGAAGTTTTTGATATCTAAAACATCCTGACTTTCGGCAGCGTTTTCGAGCGCCTGATTGGGTTCAACGGTTATAACATCAGAATCAATAGTAGCCGAAATTTTTGATTTTTCTGCATTTTCTTTATCTAAAATTATTTCAGCTTTCAAACCTCTGAAAGTAATAAATTTGGTTCCGCTCTGATAAACCTGCACGGTATAATCATCTTTCACTTTCCAGTTCACACCTTTGTAAACGCTAAAAGCTGTAAGCACTAATGTTGCTGCTGCCGGAATTATTATTTTCAATTTATTCATTTGGAATTATTTTGTTTGATTAAAGATAGAATAAATGATATTTTTCTTTCCTTTATTTAACAAG
>DATMPR010000314.1:0-4991 GCA_035567575.1 Bacteroidia bacterium | reverse complement strand
ATTTGCTTTTTTGTCTGGAGCAACATCACTTTCTTCATCAGCATCTGCACTTTTATTTAATTCTTTTATGTTCTGCGCTTCTTTTACAATTACCACCTGATATTCACTCATCATCGGAAATTGCTTTGCTAAACCTAATATCGAAGCTAAATCGGTATCTTTTCCGTAAACAATGGTTTGATTAAATTCTTTTTCGTTTTCATCCAGAACGGTCGCTTCTAATTTATCAGAAATTAGGTCAATATAATAAGGCTCTTCACCGCATAAAAAATATACAGACTTAAAAAGTCTGCGATTAATATCTAACAGTAATGGATTCAATTCTTTGCTCATAATTAAAAATTCAGGTAAGGCATTAAACCATGTAAACCGCCTTCGCGGCCAAAACCACTTTCTTTATATCCGCCAAATGGAGACGCCGGATCAAATTTATTATAGGTGTTAGCCCAAACTACACCGGCACGTAATTTACTTGTGAGATTAAATATTTTCGAACCTTTGTCTGTCCAAACTCCTGCACTTAAACCGTAAGGAATGTTATTTGCTTTTTCAATGACTTCTTCAATGGTTCGGAAAGTTTGAATAGCTAAAACCGGACCAAAAATTTCTTCCTGCACAATGCGGTGTGATTGTGATGTGTGTAAAAACAATGTTGGTCTGCAGAAAAATCCGTTTGTCGGTATTGAACATTTGCTTTGATACATTTCCGCGCCTTCATCAACGCCGATCTTAATGTATTCGTTAATTTTATTTAATTGTTCTTTCGAGTTGATGGCACCTATATCAGTGTTTTTGTCGAGAGGATTTCCGACAATTAAAGTTTCTAAACGTTGTTTTAATTTATTAATTACGATATCTGCAACATTTTCCTGCACAAATAAACGTGAGCCTGCACAACATACGTGCCCCTGATTAAAAAATATTCCGTTTACAATTCCTTCGACAGCTTGATCGATTGGCGCATCATCAAAAATAATATTTGCTGCTTTGCCACCTAATTCAAGCGTTACTTTTTTATTAGTTCCTGCAATTGATTTCTGAATTAATTTTCCAACATCCGTACTTCCTGTAAAAGCAACTTTATTTACTTTAGGATGATTGACCATGGCTGCGCCTGTTTTTCCGAAACCGGTAATGATATTTACAACGCCATCAGGTAAACCGCTGTCGCGAATGAGTTCAGCTAATTTCAATGCAGTAAGAGGAGTTGTTTCTGCAGGTTTTAAAACAACCGTATTACCCGTTGCTAATGCCGGTGCAATTTTCCAGGCTGCCATTAATAAAGGAAAATTCCAAGGAATGATCTGTGCTGCTACGCCAAGTGATTGCGGTTTTTTATTGGGGAAAGCGTAATCTAATTTATCGGCCCATCCTGCGTAATAAAAAAAATGATTCGCAGCTAACGGAATATCTATATCTCTGCTCTCGCGAATAGGTTTGCCGCCATTCATACTTTCAATGATTGCAAACTCACGTGCACGCTCCTGCATCAAACGCGCAATGCGGAAAATATATTTGCCGCGTTCTTTCGCAGGCATTTTTTTCCAAACTTTATCGTAAGCATTTTTTGCTGAGGTAACAGCCATATCAACATCTTTTTCATTGGCATCTGAAACTTCCGCTAATTTTTGTTCGGTAGCAGGATTTATTGTAGAGAAATATTTTTCGCTGTTGGGTTTTACAAATTTCCCATTTATAAATAGATCATATTGCTTATTTAATTTAATGTGCTCAGTACTTTCCAGAGCAGGAGCATATTTCCAATCGGTAAAAAAATCAGCTGTAATATTTTCAGCATTCGTCATAAGCCACAGATTTCGCGGATTTTCGCGGATTATTTGGTTAAAATTATTCTTTTATATTTTAGAGATTTTTCTCCGAAATTAACTAATAAGCCAATTTCACATTTTGAAACTGCTAAATAGTTTATGGTTTGCTTAGTATGATTTTCAACAACACCTTCCTGAGCGTTAACCTCGAGAATAATATTTCTTTCTACTACAAAGCCTGAAAAATAATAATGAGGCAGAATCGTGCCTTTATAATCTATTTCATATTTCTTCTCCCGCTCATAAAAAAGACTTCTTCTTTTCAATTCAATCTCAAGAGCATCTTTATATACTATTTCTAAAAACCCCCTCCCTAATTCATTGTAAACATCAAAACAGGCTCCAATAACTTCGTAAGTTATTTTGTTGATAGGAGTATTTTTAAATTCCGTTTTAGGGTCTTTAACTTCTATCCAGGTATCTATTAAATCATAATCCATCTGTGCAAATCTGTGAAATCTGTGGCTTTAATCATTACTAATATAATCCTTACTATAATAAACGCCCTTCTGTTCTTTACCTAATTGTAAAATAATATCGTTTGCTAAACTGCTTGCGCCAAAGCGAAACCATTCATTACTCAGCCATTTATTGCCTAAAGTTTCGTGAAGCATCACCAAATATTGCAATGCGGACTTAGCGCTTGAAATTCCGCCCGCAGGTTTCATGCCGATCATTTTTCCTGTTTTTTGATAGTGATCGTTAATAGCGTGCAGCATCACTAAAGTCACCGGCATTGTTGCAGCGGGCTGAATTTTTCCTGTTGATGTTTTTATAAAATCTGCGCCTGCTAAAATTGCGATGTCGGATGCTTTGCGAACGTTATCTAAAGTGCAAAGTTCACCGGTTTCTAAAATAACTTTTAATCTTGCTTTTCCGCAGGCTTCTTTTATCGCTGCAATTTCGTCAAATACAAAATTGTAATTGCCTTCTAAAAATTCACCGCGACTAATTACCATATCCACTTCATCAGCACCATCGTTCACTGCTAATTTGGTATCGTTTATTTTTATTTCTAATGTTGAATTTCCGCTTGGGAAAGCTGCAGCCACGGAAGCAACTTTTACACCTGAATTTCCTAATACTTTTTTGGCAACTTTTACATAAGTAGGATAAACACAAACTGCAGCAACGGTTGGTAATCCTTTAATGTTATCAGCAGTGTGCATAGCTTTATAACACATTTGTCTAACTTTTCCTTCAGTATCTTTTCCCTCAAGAGTAGTTAAGTCAATCATATTAAGAGCCATTTTTAACCCCTGAATTTTGCTTTGTTTTTTTATGCTGCGCGAATTAAAACGGGATATTCTCTCCTCAATTCCAACCTGGTCAACTGTGGGACTACTATCAAATTCCATATCCATCAAATCCTTTAGAGCAAGTATAAATTTAATCTTTTTGTGTTATTAAGGCATCTTTTTCGTTTATACTTCGTTGCAATTCTTGCATAGAGTCGCTAAACTATAAGCGGCGAATGGCGCCTCGTCTAAACAAAAAATCTGCGCTTAAAACCCTAAAAATAATTCTTTTTTTGCTTCAATTAGCGTAAATTTATTGAATAATTAATCAATTTTGGGAGATAAATTTAAATTAGTTCATATTTCTACTTCACTCGAAATATGTCAGAATAGAGATGTAAAAGGTTTGTATAGCAAGGCTATCAAGGGAGAAATTCCTAATTTTACGGGTATATCGGCTCCGTTCCATGTTCCTGATAAGGCGAATTTTGTTATTGATACACAAAATCAATCAGAGAACCAGAGTGTTGAGTCGCTTTATATTTTTTTAAGAAATTTGCACTAATTGAACGGTTAATTTTAAAGAATGTTTTTTTGCAAGAATATAGAGAAATTAATTCACAAGAGCAGTGGTAAAACTAAACTTGAAAAAGAGTTAAGTTTTGTAACCTTCGATTCGGCCGAAGAAGTGCAGCAAGAACATTGGAACGAAGTATCACAGGACAGAAATATTTTTTTAGACCTTAACTATCTTAAAACATTAGATTCTATTTCCCGCAAAAATTTTCAATCGCGTTATGTTATTATTTATAATCATAGCGAACCTTATGCAATTGCTTATTTCCAGGTCATAGATTTTCAAGCGGGAGCTTTAGGTGAATTACTGGAAAGTAAAGTCAACACTATAAAATCAAAGCGCACAAAGCTTTTCGAGAATTATATTGGTAATAATAAAGATGAAGTACTTATGCGTTTGCTAACTTGCGGCAATAATATTGTGAGCGGCGAGCACGCTTTTTTATTTAAAGACAAAATGTCAAAGCAGGAAGAATTTAAAATAATTGAAGATCTGATCGAACGATTGGGAAGCAAAGAAAAATTAAGAGGAAAAGTTTCCGCGGTTTTAGTGAAAGATTTTGAATCGCCGCTATTAAAAAAAGCAAAGTGTTTTTTTAGTCAGGATAAATATATTGAGTTTAGTGTGGAACCAAACATGGTAGTTGATATTCCTGAAAAAATAAAATCGGTAAGTGAGTACATTGCTTTATTCTCAAAAAAATACCGCAACCGTGCCAAAGGAATTTTAAAACATGCATCAGCCATTACGGTTAAAACATTGAACTTTGAAGAGTTAAAAAAGGAAAATAAAAATATTTACAAATTATACGAAATGGTGTACAATCACGCCAAATTTAAATTAGTGAAGCTACCCGAGAATTATTTTTTAGAATTAAAGAAAAGCTTTCCTGATAAGTTTAGTGTTACGGCATTTTATTATAATGAAAAAATGGTTGCCTTTAGTTCAGGTATTGAAATGTCGGACTCAACATTAGAAGCGCATTACATAGGTTTTGATTATGAATTGAACAAAGAAATTGATCTGTACCAGAATATTTTATATAATTTTTTAGAGCAAGCTTTTACTTTAAAAAAGACACGCTTAAATCTTGGACGAACAGCAGGTGAAATAAAAAGCACGATTGGCGCTTATGCTCAAGAATTGACTTGTTATATTAAACCACAAAATACAGTTTCGAGAATGGTATTAAAACCATTTATTAGTTTCCTTCAGCCAAGCGATTGGGTTCCGAGAAATCCTTTTAAGGAAGAGTCGCTTAGTTATTGAATTTCTTATCGTACTTCACAAAAAGATTAATCCAAATCAATCTGGATAACCAAAAATTCAGAGGGAAAAGAACTAATA
>DATMPR010000313.1:0-6043 GCA_035567575.1 Bacteroidia bacterium | reverse complement strand
TTTTCCTTTCGGGTCAGGGTATTTATGAGAAAGATCCTTCACCTTCCGGAGTACAATTGTATAAACTTAAGGATTCAAAATTAAAAGACATTCAGCAATCGCCTTTAGTTCCTTCGAGAACCGGTATAGGTTTTAACCGTGCATTAGAATATGTAACTAGCGATGATTTTGATAAAATAAAATCACATCAAAATATTGCTAACAGGTCAATATCTTTGAATGGTAAAATTGACTGGAAAGCGGGAAAAAACACTAATATAACTCTGGGTGGTGCTTTAGAATACTCTAATAGCCACGGGCTGGTTTATTCCTATAGTTTATTTAATACCGAAAATAACCCAAATAATATTGCCAGAGTATGGAGAACCTATGCAAGGATTACCCAAAAATTTGGCACGCAAATTAATAGTACTAATGAAAAAGAAAGAAGTCAAGCTATCATAACAAATCCCTTTTTTAGTTTTTTAGCCAGCATTGAACAAGCTTACAATAAAACGCAGGATGATGCACATAAAGATAAATTATTTGATTATGGTTATATAGGTAAATTTAACCGCTCTTTTGCAGAAAAAGAAAATATCTTTAACTACACTTTTAATCCAAAATTAATTGTTGGTAACGATACTGTAAAAGCCTGGCAATATAGGGGCCGCCAGGAAACAGGTGTAACTTTTCAAGCTTCTGATTTAAACTATAACATGTCGCGTTACACATCTTATTTATATGAAAATATGAATTTGGTTTCTCCTATTTATAAAGATGCAACTGGTCAAAATTTTGGAAGTTTGGATTATATTGGGGCAAATAGTGGTTTACGTAATGGTGATGCACCACAAAGTATTTACAACTTATGGAACGCTACAGGAAACGTATATGGAAGCTATGGTTTAAATAATAACACCCAGTTCAGGATCGCATCAAGTTTTAATGCTGATGTTAAAAATCACGCACTTACCTTGGGTGTTGAGTATGACCAACGTGATTTAAGAGGTTATTCAGTCGCTGCACAATCACTTTGGACAAAAGCTCGTTTGCTAGCAAATAGTCATACAACTGAGTTGGATTTAAATAACCCGATTTTAAATCCGAGCTTAAGCGGAACTTACCCTGCTTATTATTATAATTACTTATACAATGCAAGTACCCAATCAGAATTCTCAATGAATTTGCTTGAAAAAATGGGTCTTCCTAAAAATTACACTGGTTTTGTTAATGTTGATGCATTAGATCCATCAATGTTAAATGTTGGAATGTTTAGCGCTGAAGAGTTATTGGGTCAAAATAGCGGTAGTCAATTAGTAAGTTATTTTGGTTATGATTACAAAGGAAATAAAACAACTGGAGCAACCAATTTAAATGAATTCCTGAATGCAAAAGATGCCAACGGTTTCCATACCTTCAACTCTGGTTCATTCAAGCCAATTTACATGGCAGGTTATATTCAGGATAAATTCGATTTTAAGGATATCAAATTTAACGTTGGTTTACGTATTGACCGTTATGATGCCAATCAAAAAATGCTGAAAGATCAATACTTGGTTTACACAGCAAAAACAGTTGGTGAAACAAGAGATCAATTCACACATCCGGGTGCTATGGGCGCTGATTATGTAGTTTATACATCTCAATTGAACGGTGGTTCGGTAACAGGTTACAGAAATGGCGACCAGTGGTATGATTCAAAGGGAACTGAAATTTCTGATCCAAGTTTACTGGCAGGGAGTTCCGGAAAAGTGAATCCATATTTAACTACTGAAGGTTATGCGGCTTATTTAAATGGTACACCTTTTACGGCTGATGCATTTCAAAATTACAAAGCACAGGTTAATTTTATGCCTCGTATCGCTTTCTCGTTCCCAATTTCAGATGTTGCTAACTTTTTTGCTCACTATGATGTTTTAACCAGACGTCCGGGCGGTTTAGCTAATAGTCCTCCAAACCGTTTCGATCCTAAAGATTATTATTTCTTACCAAACGAAAGTAGTACACCGTTTCTGAATAACCCTGGATTGCGTCCGGAAAAAACAGTCGATTATGAGATCGGATTTAACCAGATCTTAAATGAAAGAAAAAATGCAAAAATTGGTATTGCGGCTTTCTACCGCGAAATGCGTGATATGTTAACCGTAAAACAAATTAATTCCGCTTTTCCTCGTTCTTATGTTACCTATGTTAATCAGGATTTTGGAACAGTAAAAGGGATGTCAGTTGATTTTGATTTCAGAAGAACCGGTGGTTCGCGCATCAATGCAAATTATACCTTACAATTTGCTGAAGGTTCCGGGTCTAATTCCGGTTCAGGTGCCAACCTTGCCTTCTCCGGACAACCTAATTTACGTGTTACACAACCGCTAGATTATGATCAGCGTCACTCCTTTGTATTAAGTTACGATTATCGTTTTGGTGCTGATAAAGAATATAAAGGACCAAAAATGAAACGTAAAAAAGGCGGAAACGATATTCAGTTATTAAAAGATGTTGGATTTAACTTACAATTCTTAATTGGGTCAGGTACACCATATACACGCTGGTCAAAACCAGTTGCACTGGGTAGTAACGCACGTTCAAACATAGCAGGATCACTTAATGGCTCTTACAAGCCTTGGACTTTCAGAGCTAATTTGCGCATTGATAAAAACGTACAGTTAACCTGGGGTAAAAAAGATTCTGATACTAAAAAGAAAGCCAACTTAAATATTTACTTGCAAGTATTAAACTTGTTTAACATTAAAAACATTCTTAACGTTTACAATTTCACAGGTAACCCTAATGATGATGGTTATTTGAATTCTCCTTTAGCACAATCAACTATCCAAAACTTAAACAGCCCAACAGGTTTTGTAAATCAATATTCAATAAACATGAACAACCCAAGTAATTATAGCAGGCCCCGTGTTATAAGAATTGGATTACAATTAGACTTTTAAAAACATTTATTATGAAAACTATTAAAATGTTAAAACAACTACTTACTGCAATTATAGTAATTGCGTTCGTGTCTTCTCCTGCTCGTGAAAAACAAGGGAATGAGGCCAAAGTTGATGCCAAAAAAATCGGAGACGCCGCCGCTGCTAAAGTAATGTCAGCCTGTAAAGGCGCTAAAGAAAGTAAAGAAATGTGGATCAATAACGTCCGCACTGTCATTTTCACCGCGGGTGATATGTGGTGGGATTTATTTGGTAACGGTAACCCGATTTATGGTCTGCCTGGTATTCAGGATAGGAGTATTATGCTTAACTCCAACTTCGCCGGTTCACTATGGATAGGTGGTTTGGATGCTGGTGGCCAATTAAAAGTTGCAGCCATGACTTACCGCCAAAACGGTTACGATTTCTGGCCGGGTCCTTTAGATACTACAAATGCTTCAACTGATGAATCAGTTTGTAATTTGTACGATAAAATATTTTATATGACACGCCCTGAGGTAGATAACTTTATTGCCAATGCTGTAATTTCCGATAATATTAAAAATTGGCCAGGTAATCCGCTTGATCCTTCTAAGCCTCACGGCACGTTATTAGCGCCGTTTTTTGATCAAAATGGCGATAATTTTTACGATCCAACAGTTGGCGACTATCCTTATTATGATGTGTACAACAAGGCAACTAAAAGTGGCGTACTTGATGAAGGAGTTTGTGCAGCCAAATTATTTGGTGATGCAACCTTTTGGTGGGTGTTTAACGATAAAGGTGATATTCATACTGAAACAAACGGACAGTCTATTGGTTTAGAAGTTCGCGCACAATGTTTCGCATTTAAAACAAGCGATGAAATTAATAACATGACCTTTTATGATTACCAGGTAATTAACAGATCTTCTTTTACATTAAATAAAACCTTTTTCTCTGTTTGGGATGATTGCGATTTGGGATGCTATAATAATGATTATACGGGTTGCGATATCCAGAAAGGTTTGGGTTTTCAGTATGAATCTACAGGTTACGATGCCTCATGTGCTGGTGAACCCGGTTACTTAGACTTCCCTGCGGCTTACGGTTGCGACTTTTTTAGGGGTCCGTTGGCCGATGCTAATGATGGTATTGATAATGATATGGATGGAGTAATTGATGAACCCGGCGAATGCTGGGGCATGTCTAAATTCCTTTATTATAACAACAATATCGGTGCATTCCCTGTACAAACAACGAATCCTTCGTTAGCATCTCACTATTATGGCTATATGACCGGTTTCTGGAAAGATGGTTCAGCATTTACAGAAGGCGGAAATGCTTATGGTGGTACTACCCCTACAAATTATTGTTATCCCGGTGAATTATATCCAACACGTACCGGTTGGAATGAATATGATGCCGGTAACTTAGCCGGCGACCGTCGTTTCATAGAATCTGCCGGTCCGTTTACTTTAAAACCGGGCGCCGTTAATAATGTAATTTTTGGTTTACCATGGGCACGTTCGCCGGTAAAAAATGGTAACTTATTTGCGGTTTCATTAATGAAGGTAGGCGATTTAAAAGCGCAAGCATTATTTGATAATTGCTTTAAAATATTAGATGGTCCTGAAGCTCCCGATTTAACTATTCAGGAAGAGAGTAACGAGTTATTACTTTACTTATCTAACAAACCTATTAGTAATAACTACTTAAATCAATATCAGGAAAAAGATGTTACAATTTTAGGAGTTCCTGGGCAGACCGCAAGCTGTTTAGCTAATCCTGATCCTAACTATTATTTTGAAGGATATAAAGTTTATCAGTTAAAAGATCCAACCGTTTCTCAAACTGATTTGGATGACGAAACAAAAGCTAAATTAATTTTTCAGTGTGATATTAAAAACGGAGTTACGCGTTTAATTAACTACAACTTCGACGGATCAATCGGTGCTGATGTGCCGAAAGTAAAAGTTGAAGGTTCTGATGGAGGAATTTTGACAACTTTTAAAGTTACTGACGACGTTTTTGCAACTCTGTCAAATAAAAAATTGATCAATAATAAAACTTATTATTTCATGTCAGTTGCTTATGCTTATAATAACTATGCAACATATAAGCCTGACACCGATCCTACAAATAGTCCCTGTATTAATTTTTATGGACAAAAACGTCCTTATTTAGAAGGCCGCAAAATTAAAAAGGCAGCTGGTATTCCTCACATGTTCGATCCTCAAAAAGATGGAACAGTTACGCAATCTACTTATGGTTATGGTCCAAAAATTACCCGCATTGAAGGTCAAGGAAACGGTGGTAATTCAATGGATTTAACTGACGAATCTGTTAGTTACATTTTGGGTAATAACTTTATGAAAAACCCAATTTACCAAAATGGAAGAGGCCCGATCGGAATAAAAGTTATCGATCCGTTAAACGTTCCTAACAGTGTGTTTTCAGTTAAGTTTTTAAAACTGCCAACTAGTGTTTATAACTCTACAAACACGCCTATACCTGCAAATTGGTCAATTGCCCCATCAGGAACTGTAATGGCAAATTCAGATTATTTATATGGATTTAAATATGTTGCTACAGGTTCAGTTTTGAGAAACGATTCCATAACCTGGATATTAACAAATAAATCCAATGGCCAAATATATCAGCCTAAAAAATCAATTAAGGTTGGTGAAGAATATTATTTTAGTGATTTAGGATTATCAGTAAACATTCAACAGGTTCCTGACCCTAGTGCTTCTCTTACTACTACAATAGTAGGCGTTGCAAATTATGGGGATTTAATAGAGGCATCAATGACTTTTGCTGATCCTTTAAATCAATGGTTAACCGGTTTACCTGATACGGATGATCCTACGCCATCCAACTGGATTAGGTCGGGAAATATTACCAGTTTAAATGGTACATATAGTGATTATGGTACTGATCCTAATAAAGTTTTTGCTAAAATACTTGGGGGAACATGGGCACCTTATTGTTTAACCGGGGGTACCACAAAAACCTCATCGTCTCCTCCCGCAATTGATGCAATGGCCGGTCCTGGGTATAACGGAAATTTTTTCGCCAATCCCGATCAAAATAAACCATCCATAGTTGATTACAGGTTCCTCGCAAGTGTGGATGTAGTGTTAACACCCGATAAG
>DATMPR010000312.1:0-2920 GCA_035567575.1 Bacteroidia bacterium | reverse complement strand
AATATAAGCGGTTTTATAATTTTTAGCAGTTCCTTCGATTGTATATGAAAAAGCTTTTGGTTTTTGTGCCAAAACAATTCCTGTAAAGAAAATGCCTAAAAAAAGAGTGTTAAATTTATTCATAGAAATACTTTTAAAAAGAGTTTTAAATATACCAATTTTTGTAGCAAATTTATTCCAATAAGAGGTTAAAATCAGGTTTTAACAAAAATTATAGGGTTTTGTTAAACAAATGTATATCGGTAAGATTTATTGAGATAGAACCTTCCTGGCTTACTTCCTGTTTAATAGGCACAAACTTAGCGAACTCTTCAAATTCATGTGCCTTGTAGCTCATTCGGGAATATACTGTTTGGGAGTAAGTATCGTTAATAGCTTTAATTAAAATAATTAATTCGGCATCGCGCTTCACTAATTCTTCTTTATTCACATTGTAAATCGGGCTTTTTTCATCAATGGGATGAACGATGGTCCAACTTAAAGTGAGAAAATTAATTTTGTTTATTTCTAGCGATAAAGATTCAAATTGACGTTTGTTTGTTTCAGGATCGGAGTAAGATAAAACCACACTGGCTTCCACTTCTATCAATTCATTTTGTTTTGTATTAGCTACACGGAACATTAGTCCGGTAATGTTTTCATAGGGAGACAAAAGTACATTTTCACTATATAATAAGGCTGCTTTTGGGCGCGAGAAACGTCCATATAAAACTCCGGTTGCCAATGCAAAACCTAATAAACCAAACATCGATTCAATAGCTGCCACAGTACTTACATTGGTGGCATTAGGATAAACGTGACCGTAACCAACCGTAGTGAGTGTTTGAGCGCTAAAGAAAAAAAGATCTAAAAACCGCGCCGGACCATCATATCCCAAAATACCACCAAAATTTTGGAATCCCATAAAATAATAAACGCAGGCAAAAACGGTATTTGTAATAGCATAACCGGAAAGAATTACAATTAATAAGTTGGTCCAGGATGTTGTAATTAGCCAATGATAAAAATCAATATTATCCATCCTTCGCTCACTTTTACGCTTAATGTTTACGCTGCCATCCTTATTTAAAAAACGAACTGTTTTTTGATAATTTTTAGAGCCAAAGCCCAGCTCAAGGCTCTTTTCTTTTTTTCTTTTATCTCCAAGCATAAGTTTTGATACCTTTGTATAATTATGTTCAAAGTTAAAATTTATTGGGTGTTATTGCTATTAGTTCCCGCGGCTTTTATCGGCTTTTATTTTTATGGTAAAAAGGAACAAAAACCCATTCGCACACTGGCTTATTTCGGACCAAAAAACGCTGCAAAAACAAAAGATACTGTTTATCATACTGTTCCTCCGTTTTTCTTTATTAATCAATATAATCATAAAGTAACTGAGAATGAAGTAAAGGGAAAAGTATATGTAACAGATTTCTTTTTTACAACATGTAAATCTATTTGCCCCATTATGAGCAATGAATTAGAAAGGGTTTACAAAAAATTTAATTCGCATAATGATTTTTTAATTTTATCGCATACGGTTGATCCGGAAAACGATTCGGTGCCACAGCTTTTGGAGTATTCGAAACTTCATGGAGTGAAAGATGATAAGTGGTGGTTTTTAACAGGAGAAAAAAAACATTTGTACGAATTAGCCCGCAAAGGTTATTTGTTAAATGCTGAACAAGGTAATGGCGGCGAAGATGATTTTATCCATACTCAAAATTTTGCTTTAATTGATAAAGACAGGCACATCCGCGGATTTTATGATGGTACGGATAGTATTGAAATTAACCGCATGATCATTGATATCAATATTTTGTTTGATGAATATGCTTTCAAAGAAAAAAAATAAGTTTTTTATTCTTTTTTTGCTTGCTGCATGTTTTATAGTAGCACAGAAACCTGCCGTTTATAAAATAAACGATCTGCTAAAACGCATTCATAACAACAGCGATACTATTTATATTGTAAATTTTTGGGCAACGTGGTGCAAGCCTTGCATACAGGAACTACCAGACTTTGAAAGTTTTTCCCGCCAAAATAAATCTGCTTTGGTTAAGATCATTTTAGTTACAATGGATTTTAAAGAAGATCTGAAAACTAAAGTGATTCCGTTTTTAGAAAAAAATAAATACAGTTCGGAAGTTGTGCTATTGGATGAAGTAAATGGCAATGATTTTATTAATAAAATAAATACTAAATGGAGCGGCGCTATTCCTGCCACTTATTTCACCACCAAAAACAAAAAAAAGGAAGAGCTTATTGAGAAAAAAGTGAACTTTGAATTGCTTAACGCAGCCGTGAATGACTTTTTGAAGTGATTTTCAGGATTTTAAGATTTATCGAATTAAGAGGTATAATGGTCGATTTTTGAGTCCGAAAACTGTTGTAAAACGTTAATTATGGGAAAATTCTGTAATTTTTTGTATCTTTGCTCGTTTATTACTCAAACCGTCTAAATCCATTCAATGAGACAACTCAAAATAACCAAATCCATTACCAACCGCGAAAGTGCATCTCTTGACAAATACCTTCAGGAAATTGGCCGCGAAGAACTCATAACCGCAGAGGAAGAAGTTCACCTGGCAAAAAAAATTAAAGAAGGCGATCAAAAAGCACTTGAGAAGTTGACGAGAGCAAATTTACGTTTCGTTGTTTCCGTAGCAAAACAATATCAAAATCAAGGATTAAGCTTACCCGACCTAATTAACGAAGGAAATTTAGGTTTAATTAAAGCTGCCCGTCGTTTCGATGAGACACGCGGATTTAAATTTATTTCTTACGCTGTATGGTGGATCCGTCAGTCGATATTGCAGGCATTAGCTGAGCAATCACGTATTGTACGTTTACCATTGAACCAGGTAGGATCATTAAACAAAATTAATAAAGCATACTCTAAACTGGAGCAGCAATTTGAACGCGAACCAAGCGCTGA
>DATMPR010000311.1:0-2318 GCA_035567575.1 Bacteroidia bacterium | reverse complement strand
TCTCTCAAAAACAAACACGCATTATTTAACTTCGCATTTCGAACGTTTACCAAATCTGGAAGTTTTTATTTTGGAAGATAATCCTATTAAAACTATTCCGACCAATATTTACTTGGCAACAAAACTCAGGTTAATGTCGTTGCGCAATAATAAAATAACAAAATTGCCTGATTCTATTTCTCAGCTTGAGAATTTAGCTTTGCTGGATCTGCGCGGTAATCCAATATCGAAAGAAGAAATTGAAGTAATTAAAGCAATGCTACCAGGATGTGAAGTAAAATTTGATCTGCCACAGCCCGAAAAAAAATGAACCCCGCACATTTCTGCACGGGGTTCATACATTTAAAAACTTTTATTTTTTTAGAAATTGAACGTATATGTTATTCCTTTTATGGTAATGGTTCCTACTGCATCACAAGTTCCCGAACCAAAATTAATGTAACGTGTTGCTTTTGTACCCGGTGTAAACTGTATATCACCTGATATAAAAGGATGTCTGCCGCCCGGTAATGTACATCCGCCAAAATCTCTTACTAATGCAATGATTGTTGAAGTGTAGCTGTTACCTTGTGCAGTTGTACCGCTTGCTGAACCATCTAACTGAATTTTAGCTTTTGACCAAGTAATAGGAATGCTTTGTCCGTGATAACATAATGGATCGCTGGTATTCAATAATGTTTTGGTGCGGGTGCAATTCCAGGAAATAGTTCCGCCGCCACTTGGTTTAATAATGTTAACGTTAGCTGTAATACTCCAGGTTAAGTTTGTGCCCGGTACTAAACTAGGACTAACACTTGCAAGAGGTGTAATGTTTTCAACAGTTTTGTTTACAATGTTTACAGTATAACCATCTACAACGTAATTTGAAGAACTTGCAGAAAATTTATAGCCCGGCATACGATAAGCAACTGCACCACTTGTAGACGCTGAATAATCAAACATTAATTTACCGGAACGCATTTTACCATCCATACATAAACATGGTGTTGTACCAAAATCTACTGTAAAAGTTTTAGAGGTAGTGTTTGTTGTAATTGCTGCGCAAGATGATAAGAACATATCATCGCTTCCACCCATGCGATAAGTTGATAAGCTTCCGTTTTCAGAACCTTGTGAACCAATTCCGGCAATGTCATTGGTCGTGTTTTCCGCTAAAGTGTGGTCAGATGCCTCAGATTGGTCAGTATCTGCCGGATCTTCTGTTTGCGTTTTCTTTTTGCAACTTGTTAGTACAAGCGATCCCGCTAATACTATAGTGCCGAGGGTTAAGATTAATTGTTTGGTTTTCATGATTTTTTGTTTTTATATTTTAAAAGATAGTTTAGGTTTCTGTAAGTTAAGACTATAATACTTGTTAAAGGTTTAATCTAATTTAAGGAATTTTTAAAAAAACACCTAAATTTGGTATAAAATAAAGGTTTAATTGAATAAGATAAAGTATATATTTTTGTTTTTTGTGATAGTTTCCTCGCTTAAATCGCAGCAAACCAGTAAGTTCTCACTAAAACCGATGTTAGGAATAACTGCCAGCCAGGTTCATGGCGATAATTATGCCGGCTATAATAAGCTTGGTTTTACCGGAGGTTTATATGTTAATGCTGATTTAAAAAAGAAAACATCTTTAGAACTTGGAATAATCTTCGTTCAAAAAGGTGCGCGTAAAAATCAAAACCCCGCCAAATTCGATTACCGTTATTACTATTTAAACCTTAATTATGTTGAAGTGCCTTTAAATATAAGATGGCAGCCAACTAAATTCTTTTTTACGGCCGGACTTTCTTTCGCATATTTAATTAATTATTACGAGGCCAGCGAGATCGGTAATTTAACCGGCATGTATCCATTCAAATCAAACGAGTATAGTTTTAATTTAGGTATAGGAAGAATGTTCACGCCTAAGCTAGGTGTTGAAGTACGCTTTAATAATTCTTTCATCACTGTAAGACCATGGCCAACAAGTTTCAGGCCTTATTATAATAATATTCTTGCCCGTCAGTTTAATAATGGCAGTTACAATAATATTGTACAAATTGCATTTACTTACAAAATAGGAGGACTAAAAAAAAGTGAATCAAAAGAATAAATATAAAATTGTTGTCGCGATTACCGGTGCAAGCGGAAGTGTTTATGCTAAAGTTCTTTTAGATAAATTAAAAAAAGCAAGCGAACAAATAGAAACTGTTTCACTTGTGATGAGTGATAATGCCAAAGATGTTTGGAAACACGAATTAAAATCCGAATCATTTTCATCTTACGGTTTTAATTTTTATGCTAAGACAGATTTCAATGCACCATTTGCATCCGGCTCTTCAAAATTT
>DATMPR010000310.1:0-2881 GCA_035567575.1 Bacteroidia bacterium | reverse complement strand
TTGTAAAAACGTTTCCCAATAAAATAATTAATATTCACCCTGCTTTATTACCAAAACATGGCGGTAAAGGTATGTACGGAATGCGTGTCCATAAAGCTGTTATAGATAATAAGGAAACCGAAAGCGGCATTACCATCCATTTTGTGAACGAAGAATATGATAAAGGTGAAATTATTTTACAGGAGAAATGTGTTGTGGATATAAAGGATACGCCGGAAACACTGGCTGAAAAGATCCGTGATCTGGAGCATAACTATTTCCCAAAAGCTATCGAAAAATTACTTTAAAACCCTTAATTTAGATTTATGAAAAAATTACTTTTCCTATTTATTTTTATCAGTAGAATAACATTTTCACAAACGCATGGCACTTGTAAAGTCACAAAAACTTCACCTGATGCCAAAACTAAAATCACCTTCCGGTTTGTTAGTCCGAGCGGGAAACCTGCAACGAGTCATTTGGCTTTTAAGATGAATGGAGATACCATTATTCAGCCAAAAATTGACAAAAAAACGGGACTTTACACCATGACATTAGCGCCGGGGACATATAATTTTAATTTTTATGTGAAGTTCTGGTATGATGTGGATTCGGCCCCGATTGTTTTAAAACCTAAAACCAATACGATGGTAGTTGTAAAATTTGAGGCGAAGGAAATTGGCGGGGAGTCGGTAAAGTAGTAAGGTTTATCCGCAAATTTCCCGTATCTTTAAAGGGTAAAATATGTCGAAAAAGAAAAAACAACCTAAAAGATATTTATTCGAAGAAATTCTTGCATTTCTGCAACACAATTCCGGAAAAGCTTTTAACTACAAACAAATTGGTGCCGCGATGGAACTTAACACCGAAGGCGAGCGTCTCGAATTAATGGAATCACTTCACACTTTGCAAAGCAAAGGTTTAATAAAAGAAGTGGAGACCGGTAAATTTGAATTTAAAGAAACAAAAACTTACTTAACAGGTATAATTGATTTCACGCAACAGGGCACAGCATTTGTTACAGTGGTTGATCAAGCTGATGATATTTTTATTCCATTTAAAAGAACCGGTTCTGCTTTGCAAGGCGATCTGGTAAAAATTAATCTGTTAGGAAGAAGCTCGGGCAGACGTAAAGAAGGAGAAGTTGTAGAAGTAATTAAACGTACCAAAACTGATTTTGTCGGCACTGTAAAAATTTTGCCAAAGTTTGCTTTTGTTGTTCCTGACAGCAATAAAATTCATGTCGACTTTTTTGTTCCTAAAGATAAAATTGATGACGCAGAAGATGGCCAGAAAGTTTTAGTTCGTTATAAAGAGTGGAGAAGCGGCGATCAAAACCCAACAGGAGAAATTATTAGTGTATTCGGAAACCCGGGTGAACACCAAACGGAAATGAATGCAATAATGGCGGAATATGGTTTGCCTGATCATTTTCCTGATGAAATAGAAGCCGCCGCTAAAAAAATTCCGACAGAAATTACACAAAGCGAAATTGCAAAACGAAGGGATTTCCGCGGCATAACAACGATGACAATTGACCCTGCGGATGCTAAAGATTTTGATGATGCATTATCATTACAAAAATTAGAAAACGGTTTATGGGAAGTTGGTGTGCACATTGCGGATGTGTCACATTATATAAAACCAAATTCAATTTTAGATAAGGAAGCGGTTAATCGCGCTACGTCGGTTTATTTGGTAGATCGCTGCATTCCAATGTTGCCTGAAGTGTTAAGTAATTTCGCATGTTCACTCAGACCGAAAGAAGAAAAATATTGTTTCAGTGCCGTTTTTCAATTGGATGATGACGCAGTCATTCACGATCAATGGTTTGGTAAAACAGTTATTCATAGTGATAAACGTTTTGCTTATGAAGATGTTCAAAAAATAATTGAAACGGAAGAAGGAGATTACAAAGATGATATTTTGGTGTTAGACCGCCTCGCCAAAAAATTACGCGCGGATCGTTTGCGCAAAGGCTCCATTGTTTTTGATAAAGCCGAAGTAAAATTTCATTTAGATGAAGAAGGAAATCCTATTGGTGTATTTTTCAAAACACAACAGGATGCACATAAACTAATTGAAGATTTTATGTTGCTTGCGAATCGTAAAGTGGCTGAGTTTTTAAGTAAAGCAGATGGTAAGGACAATAATCAATCTCAAAAAAAGAAAGATGGTCCGGTTTGTGTTTACCGTATTCACGATACGCCAAACGATGAAAAGATGCAGGAGTTCAGCAATTTTGTGGCGCGTTTCGGTTATCAATTAAATGTGGGTAACAAAACAAAAACGGCACAATCCATAAATAAATTATTGGTTGATGTAAAAAATAAAAAAGAGCAAGGCATGATCGAATTGCTCGCAGTACGCAGCATGCCCAAAGCGATTTACACAACTAAAAATGTTGGTCATTATGGTTTAGGTTTTGAATATTACACGCACTTTACTTCTCCGATCCGCCGTTATCCGGATGTTATGGTTCACCGCTTATTAGAAGCGAGATTAAACGGAACAACTTATTCGAACAGGGAAGACATAGAATTATTATGTAAACATTCCTCCGAAATGGAACGTGTCGCAGCTGATGCTGAACGCGCTTCTATTAAATACAAACAAGTGGAATATATGTCGGATAAGATCGGACAAATATTTAAGGGTACCATTAGTGGTGTTACCGAATGGGGAATTTTTGTTGAGATCGTAGAAAATAAATGTGAAGGTCTCGTTCGCGCCCGCGAAATGAATGATGACAGTTATACTTTTGATGAAGATAATTACCGTTATGTTGGCCGCCACAAAGGGAAAGTTTATGCTTTAGGTGATACTGTTTTTGTTATCGTAAAAAAAGCAGATCTGTTAAAAAAACAATTGGATTTTGGTTTTATGGATACGGATATTGAAA
>DATMPR010000309.1:0-10374 GCA_035567575.1 Bacteroidia bacterium | reverse complement strand
ATACCGGCAACCTCTGGTTCGGCACTTATGGCGGAGGCGTATCACGTTATGATGGGAAATTCTTTACCAATTTTACCACCGCACAGGGGCTGGCCAATAATATCGTTGTGAGCATCACCGAAGATAAAACCGGGAACCTTTGGTTCGGTACGCAAGGCGGCGGAATATCTCGATATGATGGAAAATCCTTTACCAGTTTTACTACCGAGCAGGGGCTGGCAAATAATGTTGTCTATAGCATCACCGAAGATAAAAGCGCGAGCCTCTGGTTCGGTACACATGGCAGCGGTGTATCTCGATATGACGGGAGATCCTTTACCAATTTTACTACCGAGCAGGGGCTTACAAGTAATATTGTTGCGAGTATCACCGAAGATAAAACGGGGAACCTTTGGTTCGGTACAGAAGGGGGAGGCGTATCGTGTTATAACGGGAAATCCTTTACCAATTTTACTACCGAGCAGGGGCTGGCAAATAATCGTGTTTTGAGCATCACCGAAGATAAAACGGGGAACCTCTGGTTCGGTACTAATGGCGGCGGTGTATCGCGTTATGACGGGAGATCCTTTACCAATTTTACCACGGCGCAGGGGCTGGCAAATAATATTGTTTACAGCATCACCAAAGATAAAACCGGAAACCTCTGGTTCGGTACCCATGGCGGCGGGGTGAGCCGCTACAACGGGAAATCCTTTACCAATTTTACCACCGTACAGGGGCTTGCAAATAATATTGTTTTGAGCATCACCGAAGATAAAAGTGGGAACCTCTGGTTCGCTACTTATGGTGGCGGTGTATCGCGTTATGACGGGAAATCCTTCTTCAATTTTACCACCAAGCAAGGGCTACCGGATAATGCTGTGACTCAGTTGGTGATAAGCAAAGAACAAAACATAATTATAGGAACAAACTTCGGAATGGCGGCGGTGCTTTCTTTCACGCAGAAAGTTGGAACCAAAAATGAAAAAAACAACAGTTCTACTGCGTTTGTCGCAAGTATTTCTCCTGTAAATAATTTAAAAAATGGTGAGCTAAGAAACTATGACCCTGTCATCGAGATTTACAACTCGGCTACTGGCTACCCTGTAAAAGATGTCAATTCAGGACAGGGCGCAATGTATTGTGATAGTAAGGGGATAATCTGGGTGGCCACAGGAGCCGATAAAACAGGGCTTGTACGTTTTGATTACAAATCCCTTATTAAAAATAATAACCCTCCAGCGGTACTTTTGCAGAACATAAAAATAAACGAAGAAAATATTTGCTGGTATAATTTAGAAGCGAACAAAAATGACAGCATAACAAAAGCGCAGCAGGAAGTTATGACATTTGGCAAATCAATGTCTATGCAAGAGCGCGATAGCGCAAAAATCCACTTCGGAAAAATACAATTTGACGGGATCACTAAATTTTATCCTTTACCCAAAAATCTTGTTTTGCCATATAAAAACAACCATATTAGTTTTGAATATACTGCCATTGAACCCGACCGCCCATACCTTGTAAAGTATCAGTATTTTTTAGAAGGCTATGATAATGAGTGGAGTCCTCTCACCGCCAAAACCGATGTAAGTTATGGCAATATTTACGAGGGCACTTATACGTTTAAATTAAAGGCCAAAAGCCCTTTTGGTATTTGGAGTGAACCTGTCACTTATACTTTTAGAGTATTGCCGCCCTGGTGGAGAACATGGTGGATGTACACAATTTATGGAATAATTGCGGTTGTGTTTATTTCGGCTGTAGTTTGGTGGAATGGAAGACGGTTAAGAGCAAGAGCAAAAGAACTTACAGAAGAAGTGAAAAAAGCAACGGTGACAATAGTTAAACAAAAAGAAATTGTAGAGATGCAGAAAAAAATTGTAGAAGAAAAGCATAAAGAAATAACCGATAGCATTAATTATGCTGAAAGGATACAGCGTAGTTTTCTTGCCACTCGGGAAATATTAGATGAGAACTTAAAAGATTATTTTGTTTTCTTCAGACCCAAAGATATTGTAAGCGGAGATTTTTATTGGGCAGGTAAATTAAAAAACAATGAATTTGCACTGGTAATTGCAGACAGTACAGGTCACGGTGTGCCGGGAGCTATTATGAGCTTACTTAATATTACCAGTATTGAAGGGGCTATTAAAGACGGCTTTGAAAATCCGGCAGATATTTTGAGCGAAACTCGTAAATCAATAATCGAAAGGTTAAAAAAAGATGGCAGTGCCGAAGGCGGTAAAGATGGTATGGATGGAAGCTTATTGAGTTTTGATTTTAAAAATAATACTTTGCGTTGCGCCAACTCTAATAACCCTGTCTGGATAATAAAAAACGGAAATTTAATTGAAATAAAAGCTGACCGTTTTCCGATCGGCAAGCATGACAAAGATAAAACTCCGTTTACGCTTCACACACAGGATTTACAAAAAGGAGATGTTGTTTATTCACTTACCGATGGCTTTCCTGATCAATTTGGCGGGTCGGACGGAAAAAAGTTTAAGTACAAAAAACTACAGGAATTATTAATGACAATTGCAGACAAGCCAATGAAAACTCAAAAACAAAAGCTGAATGATGTATTTGATGAATGGAAGGGAAATTTAGAGCAAGTTGATGATGTTACGTTGGTGGGTGTACGTATTTGACGTTCGACATCCCTGTTGGGATAAAAAACAAAACCCTCGTTAAGCAAAGGTTTTGAAAGGGTGGTGAGAAAAAATATTTATAAAATAGCCCAAGTATTATCTTTAACTGTTTAGTTTTTGGATTAACTTAAAGTAACACCCCGACCGCCTAACTTTTTTCATTTCTCCAATGAAAAACTAGAGTAAGGAAGTGGCGCTGTTAAACAAATTGAAATTTTTAATAAGAATCCAATCCTAAGGACTTCGCTCCGGTACCTTGAACCGAACTGTGATGATAGTTTTTTATATCTTAACCTGTTGCAATAAGAACACTGCCTCTACTATAGAAGTATTCTATTTAAACTCCGTAACTGGAATTATGAACGTTACATTTTTGACTAAAATCTTACATCTGTCGTGTTTAAAACAATTCAGGATTCCATGCCTCCGTCCGGTTCCATTACTTTGAATCTGTAAAACAAATGATTATTCAAATTAAAAAATAAGAACATGATATCTTTTAAAAAATATATAATCGGCTTTTGGCTTTTGATTATACTATCGACCATAGGCTATCTTTTTTGGGATAATGAATGGAAGTATAACCTCCCTACCCCCCTCCCAACAAATTACCATAATGTGAAAGTTGGTGATATAGTAAACCTTAATGGAAAAATTGAAAAAAAGAATGGAAGGCCTGTTTTTCTGCATTTTTTTAATCCGGGTTGTCCATGTTCGAGGTTCAACATACCTCAATTTGTATCGCTCGTAAGGCATTACAAAGATCAATTCGATTTCAGCATAGTTGTCATGAACGATGATAACAAATATACATTGGAAGATATTCAGGACAAATTCGGGTTTGATATACCAATTATTTTTGGCAAGGAAATAGCCGATTCCTGCGGGGTATATTCTACTCCACAAGCTGTTATCCTGGATTCTGATAATAAACTCTACTACCGTGGCAATTATAACAAAAGCAGATACTGCACTTTAAAGAGCAGTAATTATGCTCAAATGGCTATCGATTCTTTCCTTGTTCATTGTGCAAAACCGGTTTTTAGTGAAAGTGCTACTAAAAGTTATGGTTGCCAGTTACCAAATTGTAAAAAAACAGATTTATGAAAACAACTACAATTGATAAAATGAATTCGTCTGAGGATTATTCGGGAGGACTAAAGAAAAAAGCGGATACTGTTATCACTTATTTCTTAATAAGCCATTACATAATTGGCTTATATCTTTCTACTTATTATGATACCTGGTTAATTGGTGCAGGTGTGGGTGCCCTATCCCTGACCGCCTATTTTTCCACAAAATGGGTACTGCCCAATTCTACCCTGTACCAATATGTATTAAGCATAGTGCTGGGTATATTTATGGCTCAATACATTTATCAAATGCACGGCATGTTTGAGATGCATTTTTTTGCTTTCATTGGCAGCGCGATCCTTATTTCATATCAAAACTGGAAGTTACAAATTCCATTGGTTTTGTTTGTCGTTATACATCATGCATCTTTTGCCTATCTGCAGTATATAGGTTACGATAAAATTTATTTTACCCAAATGGATTTTATGGATATGAGAACTTTCGTTTTCCATGCCATGTTGGCGGCAACCGTTTTTTTTCTTTGCGGATTTTGGTCATATCACTTCAAGAATTTTAGCCTCAATTTAATGAACCAGAGCTATCAAATTGGTCGTTTGCAAGAAGAAGATCATCATAAAGAATTACTTCTTCTGGAAAGGAAAGTCGCAGAGAGTACTATTCTTAAAAGTGAAAAAAGATACAGACAAATTGTAGAAACTGCACAGGAAGGAATATGGATGATAAACGAAAATAATGTCACCGTTTTTGTAAATAAAAAATTGTGCGAAATACTTGGGTATTCACCCGAAGAAATGATAGGTAAAACAAACCTTGATTTTATGGATGATGAAACGAAAAAACTGGCGATGGCCTCTCTTGAAAGGCGAAGAAACGGTGTAAAGGAAAATTTTGATTTAAAATTCCTAACAAAAAGCGGAAAACCGGTATGGACACATCTCTCAACAAACCCCGTAACTGATGACGGAATATATAAAGGAGCCCTTGCTATGGTAACCGATATAACCGAAAAAAAATTGGCTGACGAAAAAATTAAGTATGTAGAACGTCTTCTTTCAGAAGCACAAAAAATGGCTAAAGTGGGTAACTGGAATCTGAATGTTGAAAAAAATGAACTGTTCTGTTCGGATGGCTTATGTGATATAAATGGAATGAAAAAAGGAATTACTCCAAGTTTCCAGGATTTCAATGACATGCTTCATCCGGACGACAGGGATCGTGTATTATCGGAAATGATGAAATTACATGACGAACAAGATTACATGGAAAGCATTTACAAGATCATAAAGGTTGACGATAAACAAACCCGAATAATACGGGCAATTGTACGAACCGAAAAAAATGCAGAGGGAAAAATGACGCGAATGTACGGTATTTCACAGGATATAACAGAATTGAAAAATGCCCAAAATGCATTGGAAAAAACATTAGTAGATCTTGAAAACAGAGTGGAAGAAAGAACACGCGATCTGTATATCAGCCGTGAGTTTTTTTCAAAAACATTGCAAAGCCTTGGTGATGGCGTAATCTCAACAGATGGCACTGGTCATATTACATTCATGAATGTGGTTGCCGAACAATTAACAGGAAGGACAATGGATGAAGTACTTGGAAAACCTATTGAGCTTGCTTGTAGCATGGTGGATGAAAAAACAAAATTGCCAATTGAGAATCCAGTTAGAACTTGTATCAGAGATAATAAAATAGTTTTTTTGCCTGATAATGTGATCATGTTTAAAAAAGACGGGGCTTTCAATTACATAGACGACAGCGCGGCGCCCATCCTTAACGATAAAAATGAAATTGTTGGTGCGGTACTTATCTTCAGAGATATAACTGAAAAAGCACTTTATGCAAGAAAATTACAAACAGCTCATCAGGAAATTGAAGAAAAGAACCGGAATATAACCGATAGTATATTGTATGCAAAACATATTCAGGAGTCTACTCTTCCGGAAATTAATCTCTTAAATACTGTTTACCCCGAGTCGTTTGTAATATTTAAACCTAAAGATATAGTAAGCGGTGATTTCTATTGGTTTGCAAAACAGGATAATAAATTCATTACTGTAGTAGCCGACTGTACTGGTCATGGCGTACCCGGAGCGTTTATGTCAATGATCGGATGCGGTTTCCTGAATGAAATAGTGCATCGCAATAAAATTACGGAACCAGGAGAGATCTTAAGGAAATTAAATAAACGGATCCGTAGGCTTTTGAAAACGAATACTCGGGAAATTAAAGCTCACGATGGTATGGATATCGCTATTTGTGCGATAGATCAATCATCTAATAAAATGCAGTTTGCCGGTGCTAACCGTTCTTTGATCCATCTTTCGGATGGTAATCTCAATGTAACTAAGGGAAATAAATATGGAGTTGGGGGCATTCAGGTAGAATCTACCAGAGAATACACAAGCCATGAGATCAGTTATAACCAGGGTGACAGTATCTACATGTTTACAGATGGCTTCGGCGATCAGTTTGGTGGTGAGAATGGAAGAAAAATGATGACATCAAACCTGCTCAAAATGATCACATCCCGACACTCACTCGATATGTCAGAACAGGAAAAAGTATATCATAATTATTTTGAGGACTGGCGCGGAAATCAAGAACAAACAGATGATGTGTTAATGATTGGAATAAAATTAGCCAGCTAGTAGTTTTAAAAACGCGTTATTTATAATTCATTTGACCAATATTTTGGTTCAGATTCATTTCTATTTTAGAAGATGAAACAAAGAACAAAGACATAATGGATAGCATTCATTATGCAAAATGAATATAAGCCGCACTTATAACATCCGAAAATACATTGAAAGAAACTTAAATAAACTTCAAAGTACAACCTAGACTGGAATAGAAAAAACATAAATTTTGCTTAGGTGTTAGTGAAAAAATTTGTAATACACCGGCTCCATAAGTTTTTATTTTTTTCCTAATATAAGTACACAAGATAGTATTTATGTTTCTTGGAAAGGGTTAGCTTCATACACTGTTAACTGGTAAATCTACTCTCCCTTAAATTTGTTAAATTATTTTATTCTTACCAACCTGGTAAAAAAGTTTGTAATGAGAGATCGATACAAAGTTGATGATGGATAAGGTGATAGAATTGATTGTTTAAGTAATTTTTTGTACATTTATTATTTAAACATCGACAAATGAGGCAACTTCCTATTTTCAAAAATGCTCTAACAACAGGACTTTGTTGGGGGTTAATTGGTGCAATCATTATGACGCTAATATTTAGCTTTCATGGCAATAGGCCAAACCATCCGTTGGAAATAACTGCATTAGTACTATTTCTTGCTTTTATCTTGCTTTCAGTATTTTCAGTTAAAATAAATCCGCAAGACAATAAATATGTAAAAATATTTCTTGCTTCATTTATTACATTCACGATTGTAATTACTTCCCTGTACTTATATAAATTCCTTACAACTGACGCTCCATTTGGTTTCATGTGGAAAAACTTTTTTATAATGACAGGGATTGGGACAGCATCATGTTTTTTTCTTACATTCTTAGTAACACGTATACTTTAAAATTATTTGCAGACACTTTGCTTACGTGTAAATTAAATTGTTTTCCAATTTTCTTTTTGGAGTTAGAGGTGAATCCAATATAGATGAATAAATCATATTAGTGAGCAACATTAAAACAATACTTGCAATAACCGCAATAAAAGAAAGTATTTTCATAAATGAAGTGATAAAAAAAGCAGGAATTTGGCTCCGGCTTTTGATGTTTATTGTTTAATTATTTTCTTGATGATTGAACTTTGAGAATTAGTTAAGTGAACAAAATAAATTCCGTTTGCTTGCTCTGTTAAATCAATTTCGGTTTTTTCATTTTCGATGATTGAACTGTAAATAAGCGAACCAAGCGCGTTGAATATTTGAATAGCTTGTTTTGCTCCATTTGAAACAACGGTTATTTTATTGCTGAATGGATTTGGAAAAACATTTATTTCGTTGCTTGCAGATGCAATTTGTTTTATTCCCGCACAAGTTGAAACGCTTTGAGTAATAACAAATGAGTTCATGCACCCACTACCATTTGTTCCTGTAACAGTATAAGTTGTCGTTACAGATGGAGAAACAGCAATGCTTGTTCCTGTTCCACCGGGATTCCATGTATAAGTGGAAGCTCCGCTTGCTGTAAGCGTTGCAGTTTGCTGTGTAGGCTGGGTACATATTAATGAACTGCTTGTTACCGCATTTACCGTTGGTGTTGGATTTACTGTTATGGATTGATTGGCAGAATTTGAACAACCGTTTGCTGTATTGGTTCCCGATAAAACATAACTTGTTGTTGTAGTCGGACTCACCACAATACTTGTAGCAAGTGAACCTGTACTCCAGCTATAAGTATTTGCTCCACTGGCTGAAAGTGTTGTAGAGCTTCCGGCACAAACAGAAGTACTTGTTGCACCAATTGAAACAGATGGAGGTGTTGTGTTTGAAGTTAAAGTAACTGTTGCCGTGTTTGAGGCGCAACCACTAGTACTGCCAACAAAAGAATATAAACCGGCAGCATTGACTATAGGGTTTGCCGTATTACCACCTGATACAATACCGGGGCCACTCCAAGTATAACTGGTAACACCGGAACCGTTTAATGTTACGGTGTTATTTACACAGGTTAAAGTTTGAGAAGTACTTGCACTTGCTGTTGGAGTGGCATTAACAGTAACATTTGAAACTGCCGTATTAGAACCCACGCAACCAGCCGTGCTTGTTCCTGTAACTGAATAAGAACTTGTCGCGGTTGGACTAACAACTTGGCCACTTGAATAAGTATAAGTACTTGCACCACCTGCAACCATTGTAAAAGATTGTCCTGAACAAATTGCACCACTATTCACTGTTATGGTTGGATTTGGATTAACGGTTACGGAGAGTGTTTGAGAAGGGGAAGTACCACAGGCATTAATTGCAGAAACAGAAATACTACCGCTTGCCGTTCCTGTTGTTGCGCTTATAACATTTGTTGTTGATGTTCCTGTCCATACTCCGGGCAAAGACCATGTATAAGAAGTTGCTCCGGCAACTGATGCAACACTATATGAATTAGAGGAGCCTGAACAAAGTGTCGTTATTCCTGATATACTTCCCGGGGCTACCGGGGCTAAAGAACAATAATTATATTTTGCAAAAAAACCAGTTGGATTATTATTAGTTGGGGTAATATTGGCTACTGCAGCACTTAGATCAAAATCTCTTGGATAAGAATCTGCAAGCGCCCCACACAAGTATAAATTAGAACCATTAATATAAACAGAATATGGCTCTGTAATTGACGGATCATGAGCTATTGAGTATGCGGAAATATAGTTACCACTACCATCATATTTTGCTAAAAATAGTCCAGTTGTACCAGCGGTCGAAGTACCCGAGACGAATGCGGTAGAAGGACTGGGGTCAAAATCAGCCGTTCCATTAAGTTCACCAATAATATTTATATAATCATTTAAATCTATTTGAACTTTGTAACATGCTGCAAAAGAACCTGAATTCTGAATTTGTTTCACATACATTAAAGCACCGGTACTACTATTATATTTGGCAAAAAATCCATCATTTATAGTGCCTGTTGCTGTTAATGATGTTGGAGCAAAATTGGTGTTGCCTCCAAATCCACCGACAACGCAGGCATTTCCTGAATTATCAATTGCTACATCCAAAGCTTTAAAGATGCTTTGGTTTATAGACCAGTAGATATCCATTTTGACAAGATTAGTAGACCCTGCGCCTCCAATCTGCTTAGACCAAATATAAGCCAGGTTGTTAGAGTATTTTTGAATTGCAATATTATAATTACCGGCAGTAGTTACATAAGTATATGAACCTGTAGCTTGAAGTGTGCCTGAAAAACCAGTCGCGGCAAATACATTACCACTTGCATCTACTTTTATTTTGGTAAATGCTCCGCCAGTGCTACAAAACACCCCCAATGATGCTACTTGAGTTCCATTCGAGCATAATAGTTTAAAAAAGCTAACGCCATTTGTTGAGTATTGCGCAGCAAACAAGTTGCCAGAATTATCCAAATCTATAGAAGTTATAGCCCCACCTAATGGTGTAACCCAAACAAAATTTCCATTCTGGTCATATTTTGCAACAAAACCAGCTGAACCGGATAAAGTTGGATACGCGCTTCCAGCTAGATTAAAATTAAAAGTACCTCCATTAGCTAAACCGCTAATATAAATGTTTGAACTATTATCAATTTTAATGTCAATACCTTCTTCATCCCCGGCTGCCGAACCCATATTGTATGCCCACTGATAAACACCAGCTGCATCATATTTTGCAATAAAAAAATCATTTCCACCATTACTTGTAAGCGATGGCCCTCCACTAAAGGTAACCGAACCCTTAATAATTCCTGTCATATAAATATTTCCGGAAGCATCAGTTACAATTCCGGTGGAATGTGCACCATCAGATGCTGTGTTGTTAGTAATTGTATGTACCCACTGGTAAACTGGAGGGTTAACTTGCGCTAAAACATTAGTGCCTAAAAAAACTGAAATAATTATTGCATAGATTTTTTTCATGTTATTTGTTTTAATAAGTTTATGTTCTTTGCGTTTATGAACTAGGCTATTTCGTTGGCTATAACAGGAGAAGGTAATTGC
>DATMPR010000308.1:0-3809 GCA_035567575.1 Bacteroidia bacterium | reverse complement strand
ATTAAAGAATTGATCACATATTTGCCTTTGAACCGTCAGACTTTATTTTTCTCCGCGACAATTAATGAAGAAATAAAAGATTTAGCATATTCCTTAGTGAAGAATGCAATTCGTATTCAGATCTCGCCAAAAGATCCGGTTTCAAAAAATATTGATCACTCGGTAATGTTTGTTGAAATGGATGACAAACGTTTTTTCCTCGAGCGTTTAGTAAATGAAAATCCTGAGATGAAAATTTTAGTTTTTGTGAGAACTAAAGTAAGAGCAGAACGTGTTTTTGAAGCAATGAAACGTGTGAACATAAAAGCAATTACAATGCACGGCGGAAAAGATCAGGATGACCGTTTAGCCGTAATGGAAAAATTCAGAACGGGAGAAATAAATTTATTGATCGCAACGGACGTTAGTGCGCGCGGAATTGATATTCCCGGTGTAAATTATGTTGTGAATTATGATCTGCCTGATGTGGATGAAAATTATGTTCATAGAGTAGGGCGTACAGGACGTGGAACTCAAAAAGGACAAGCAGTTTCATTTTGCAGTCCTGAAGAAAAACCAATTCTTAAGCAGATCGAAAAGTTTTTAGATAAACCTATCAGAGTATTGGAAGTAAAAAAAGATGATTACCGCGAAACGCTGATGTTTACCGATGATACAAATGATAATTGGAAATTATTAATGAAGGAAGCCGATAAAGAACAAAAGACTTTTAAAAAGAAAAAACCGAAGAAAAATAAATGATTTCTTAACATGCACTTTAAATAAAAACTATAATTTTAAAACAAAAAAAATGAACCGGTTTAAATTATTTTTCATTTTATTTTTTTCAGCTGTAGCTGCAAATTCTTTCTCACAAAAAAAAGCTCCTAAGCTTGTTGTGGGGATCGTGGTCGATCAAATGCGCGCTGATTATATTTACCGCTACTGGAACCGTTTTGGCGACGGCGGTTTTAAACGTTTAGTGAATGATGGTTTCTTTTGCAAGAACACACATTACAATTATGTTCCTACTTATACTGGCCCGGGACATTGCAGTATTTACACAGGCGCAACTCCGAGTGTACACGGTATTATCGCGAATGATTGGTATGTGAAAGAAATAGGAGCAACTCAATATTGTGTTTCAGATAAACAAGTGAAACCGGCTGGCACTGCAAGCGAGAATGGTTATATGTCACCAAAAAATCAATTGACAACAACTTTAGGCGATGAATTAAAATTATTCACCAATGGAAGATCAAAAGTATTTGGAGTTGCGTTAAAAGACAGAAGTTCAATTTTACCTGTTGGTCATGCGGCCAATGCAGCCTTTTGGTATGATTCTGAAACCGGAAATTTTATTAGTTCCGATTGGTATGTAAAAGAATTGCCGGTGTGGTTAAATAATTTCAATGCAAAAAAATTACCGAAACAATATTTAGAAAAAGGGTGGAGCACTTTGTATCCGATAGAAACTTACACCAACAGTCTTGCCGACGATAACAAATACGAATTAGCACCAAATAAAAAACCAAAACCAGTTTTTCCTTACGATTATAAAGAGCAATTAGAAAAAAACAATTTCGACATATTAAAAGCAACGCCGTGGGGCAATACCATTACAAAAGATCTCGCTATTGAATGTTTGAAGAGTGAAGCAATGGGTAAGGATGACTTTACTGATATGCTCTGCATTAGTTTTTCGAGTACGGATATTATTGGACATGCTTATGGTATACGTTCGGTTGAGGTAGAAGATGTGTATTTACGTCTGGATAAAGATCTTGAAGAATTATTAAAAGCACTTGATAAAGAAGTAGGGGATGATAATTATGTTTTGTTTTTAACTGCCGATCACGGCGCTGCAGATGTTGCTTCGTATTTAAAAGATCTGAAAATCCCTGCGGGTTATGTTAGGGAAGGCGCACTCACTATGGAAATTAAAACATTTTGTGAAAAACAGTTTAACGCCGCTTTAATTAAAAACATAAGTAATCAGCAAATATTTTTAGATGCCAACATGATCTCACAATTAAAATTAAATACGGATGATATTGAAAAAACAATTGCCAATAAATTAGTGCAGATGGATGGAATTGCTGAAGCTTATCCTTCTTCAGTTTTAAAATATGAATCCTATAAAGCAGATAATTTAAAAAGTTTATTTACCAATGGCTATAATCACAAACGCAGCGGCAACGTTGCATTTTCATATTTACCCGGATGGTTAGACATCCAGGAAACGGGCACCACCCACGGCGCTGCTTACGGTTACGATACACATGTCCCATTAATATTTTTTGGTGCAGGAATTAAAAAAGGCGAAAGTGTAAAAAATTATTACATCACTGAGATTGCACCAACTATAAGTATTCTATTAAATAATCCGTTTCCTAATGGATGCACGAGTAAACCGATTGAGGAGGTTTTTGGGAAGTAAAAGTTGACTCTACTTCTCATCAGCAAGCCCTAAAGCTCCCCGTAACAAAATTTCGAAATAGGGCACTGAAGGAAAAGGCATTTTTACATTAACTAAATTACCGTTCGGGTCAATTAAAATAAAGGATGGGATTGTACTCATATTGTAATTATTACCTAAGAGTTCCTTGTTGTTAGAAAGTAATTGCAACACGGATTGAGATTTACTTTTCGCATCAATAAACCAATTGTCTTTGCGTTCATCAATACTTAATGAAATAAATTGTATGTTTTCTTTTTTATATTTTAAAGCAAATTTTTCGAAATAAGGAGATTGATACGCACACGGCCCACACCAGGTAGCCCAAACATCCACCATAACGAATTTGCCTTTAAGATCTGCAAGTGAAACTAATTTATTTTCTAAAGTATAACCTTTAAATAAAGGCGCCGGCTGACCTTTAGCCAAACTCTCCAGTAATTTTGTATTCCCAATAATTTTTGTTTGGTATTTTTTATTGGTAAATAAATCAGAATATTTAGAAATTAATTTATCCTTGTCCGAATTATTCGAAGCTTCTTCTATGCTTTTTGTCATTTGTTTAAAGAGCATTTTATCTTTAAAGGGATTGGAAGGTAATTTTGAAATTGCTTCAATGGATTTAGTATTCGCGTCAATGTCTTTTTTATTGTCAGGAGTGATTTTTGTAATGACGTAATTAAAATAATCCCCGTTACTTAATAAGCTTTCATCAGATAAAGAAATTTTAGTTTTTAAGCTTTTTATGTTTGCGTTTTCCTCGGTTTTCTGGTTTGGATACAATGCCAGTCTTTTCTTTACAAATTGGTCCCAGAAATTTAAATACTTAACACAGATTAGTTTTTTATTTCTCTCGGTATAATCCGGTCTTGGTACGTAGTTATCTACTGTTTTGAATTTATTAGTGACGGCAATTTTTTCCTTCCATTCTTTATAAAGCTGATCAGAAAAAGCTTTCACATCATCTAATTTTTTGTTTTCCTGAAGCCAGTAGCCTAAGAAACTCCATTCATATTCCTTCTTGCTTGATAATTGATTTTCGGCCAATCGTGTTCCTTTAGTTTTGAATTCATCTTTAGAGTTTAAAAATTTTACTTCCATAAATAGACTATCATTTTTTCCAAAGAAAATTTGGGAACTTAATTTATTATCAATAATTACAGTATAATAATCTAAAACTACATTGGTATTAAATTTGTAGGTGAAGGAATTGTTTTTTATAGGTACGGTGGCAATTGTATCTTGAATTATCTGATCAATAACATAAAGATGATGAAGTGTAAGATCACTTTCAATTTTACCGTAAAGAACTGTTGAATTAGTTCCGGTCATTTGTTTTGGTTTTAAAACGTAAAAAGTCAAACTTCCAAAA
>DATMPR010000307.1:0-2331 GCA_035567575.1 Bacteroidia bacterium | reverse complement strand
AGGATTTAGTATAATGTTTGCGTATTTGTTTTTAAAATATACTAAAGCAAAACCAAAAATTGCTAAGCTGAGTGATTTAAATTTTGCGCAAAAAGCAATTCCAACAGTACTTTTTGTGATCTGTTTTTTTACAATTATTCATCGTAATACCGAATGGAAAAGTAAAACAGAACTGTTTGAAGCTGATGTGAAAAAATATCCTGAATCCGTAAAATTATCAATGTTAACAACCAGTCAGCTTATTATTAATTTAAACGATCCCGAAAAAGCTAAAAATTTTAATGATAATGAAAAAGTACGAAAGATCAGGTTTGCGGAAGATCTGCTCAAAAAAGCTATTCGAACCGATTCTTCATGCGGCAGTTGCTGTAATAATTTATCATTTATCTTTCTTACATACGAGCGTGACCCTGCGGCCGCACTTCCTTATCTTAACCTGGCCTTCAAACTCGACACTAATAAACGAGAAGTAATTTGTAATTTGGGCATAGCGTATTTTAGATTGGGGCAGATAGATGTGGCAAAAAAATATTTATTCCTTTCCATAGAGAGAGACAAAAAAAAGGATTTTACTGTGCCTTACGAGGTATTGCAAGATCTATATAGCAGAACTAACATAAACGAAGGACTTCAGTATTTTTATAAGAAAATACAAGAAAACCCAAGTTCCGAATTATTTAATATTTTAATGGGGAAAACATGCTTCGAAGCAAGAGATACCCTGAATAGCATTAAATATTATAAAACCGCGCTGAGCCTCAATCCTAATAACACTCAGGTAAATGATTTTGTGACTAAATTGGAAGTCAATTATTCAAAAAAGAACTGGTAAATATTTAAATCAATTTAGGTCATTTTAAATTTATAATACTGATTATCAGTATATAAATAGTTTCCTTATAAGTTAAATTTTAGCCATTTTTTATTAACTTAGTCGAAATTTACTCAAACCATGAAAAAACTATTCTTCTTTTCAATTATCTGTTTATTCTGTCAAATCTCATTTGGACAATCTGCTGTAAGCAAAGAAGCAAGAACAGAAGCAATGAACGATCCAAAGTTTATTGAATTTAAAAAGAATCATGATGCTATTACAGCCAAACAAGGCGGTATTGCTTTTATTTCATCATATTATGGATATGAAGAAACCTTAAAGTCTTATTTTGTAGGAAATATGATTCCTGTAGAAACCCCGAGATCAAATGGTATAGTTTCTAAAACGGAATATGTAAAGATCCTAAACGAATGGATTTCGAAAAATAAAAATTTATTAAAGCCGGAACATAAAAACTCATTAATTTCAGAATAATCAGGATATGAAAAACATTTACAAAATCGCATTATTTCTTGTTCTGTTATTATCGGTAAACAAGACGAACGCTCAAAACGCTCCAATGACGTGTCTTACTCCCAGTTTAGGAGTTTTCGACGGAAATACTTTTTCGCCAATAAGTGCAACCATACCTTGTACCTATAGCAATGTTATCAATATAAGCCCTTCGCAATTCGCAGTAGGCAATGCCGGAACAACGCCATGTATCAGGATTATTGTTAATCCAACCAATGCAAATGCGGCGTCAAATAACTCAATTGCCATAGGAGAGGGATCAAATACTAATATTATTAGTTTGTGTAATTCATTTCCTGCGCCATGTTTTACTTTTGTTCCCAGCTCTACAAATTATACATTCTCTCTTTTCTTTATGGATCCAAGCCAGGGTCACGGGTATAACTTATGTAATACTAATATTGCCGGAAATATGAATTATACCATTGCCAGTTGTTATAATAGCACGCCTATTACAACCGGTGTTTGGAATAATGCTATCGCGGGTGGCTGTCAAACAGTAACTATTCCTGCGAATACACCAATAGGTACGGTTGGTTACTCAATATCTCCCGCAATAGTACCTACAGCATCTCTTAATTCAAATAACGGAGATCTATGGCTGGACACTTATCAAATGCCACAAGGTGTTTATACTATTACTTATTCGTTTAATAGCCAGGGTACGCCGTCATGCGGAATTACTGTTACCCGAACAATATCAATTACAAATCCTTATAGTGCAACATGGTCACCTCCAGCTGCAATGTGCGCAAATGGAGCATGTGTAAATTTAGTTCCTCAGATAACTGGTTCTGCTGGCGGAACATTTACTGCTCCGGCCGGTGTTTCAAGTAATTCATTTTGTCCGGCTTTAACCGGTGCAGGAACATTTCCTGTAACTTATACTGTTGGTATTACCCCAACTTGTGGCTCGTCCCAAAATCAGAATATCACAGTCAATCCATTACCGGTCGCAAATGCAGGCCCAACACAATCATTGA
>DATMPR010000306.1:0-9691 GCA_035567575.1 Bacteroidia bacterium | reverse complement strand
GGGAATTTTATTGTAACAACCACCGCAAGCATCACGATCAACGGTAACAACTGCTAAGCCATTGCGTGTATTAGCCCGAATGCGTTTGTAAGCGTTTAATAAACGGTCTTCAATTTTAGCTGAAGCTTTTTCTGATTCTTTTAACAGATCAACTTCTTCTTTTTCGGTTTCAGAAATAATTTCGTCAAGCTCGCCTTTTTTAACTTTCAGATCTTTTGTGCGCTCTTCAAATTCAGTTTTCGATTTTTCTAATAATTCTGATTTAAGAATTACGCCCGCTTTAGCTTCTTTAGTGCGTTTTTCAGCTAATTGAATTTCTAAATTCTGAAATTCTATTTCTTTTGTAATGGCATCGTATTCGCGGTTGTTGCGGACTTTACCTTGTTGTGTTTCGTATTTTTTAATATTTGCTTGAAAATCTTTTATGGCTTGTTTCTTTTCGTTTATCTGATTTTCAAGTTCTTCAACTTCAGTTGTAACGTTGTTTAAACGGGTTTCAAGTCCGGTAACAATATCTTCAAGATCACTTACCTCTAAAGGAAGCTCACCACGTACGGTACGAAGGCGGTCAATTTTAGAGTCAATTAGTTGTAATTCGTAAAGAGAACGCAATTTTCCTTCAATGGAAGCGTCGATTTTTTCTTTAATTTTTGCGCACATAGTTAAAAATAGTTTACCGGGTTGGTATTTTCTTTCGATAAATAGGTGGCAAATGTAGTAAATTTTTTCTTAATTAATTCATAAAAAATCTCAGGGGTAAACTGCTCATTTTCAAAGTGTCCGGTATCGGCAATTAAAATCTTAGCTTCAGCATCAAAAAATTCATGATATTTTATATCTGAACTTATATAAGCATCTGAACCTGAGTTTATTGCATTTTTAATTAAAAAACTCCCGCTCCCGCCACAGAAAGCTACCTTTTTTATGTGCTTGTTCAGGAGAGGAGTATGTTTAATGATTTTTAAATTAAAGGTCTTTTTTACTAAACTTAAAAACTCATTTTCATTTAAAGGTTTTTCAAACTCTCCGGTCATGCCGCTTCCAATGTTTTGATAGGTATTATCAAGCGGATAAATATCAAAAGGCACTTCTTCATAGGGATGGCTGGTCAATAAATTTCTAACCAGATCAGTTTCTTTGAAAGCTTCAAAAATGACTTCAATGCGCGTCTCGTTTTCAAATTGTGTTTTGCCTTTTTCACCTACAAATGGATTCGAGTTTTCGTTTCCCTTAAATGTTCCTGTACCATCAATATTATAACTACAATTATCATAATTACCAATGTTTCCTGCGCCAGCTTCAAATAAAGTATTTCTCACTTTTTCGGTATGCGTAAGAGGGACATACGTCACTAATTTTTTAAGTAATTGTTTTTTCGGTGCTAAAATTCTGAGTTTTGTCAATCCTAATTTCTCAGCTATTTTAGCATTCACCCCGTTTTTTACATTATCCAAATTAGTATGAGCTGCATAGATCGCTATGTTGTTTTGGATCGCTTTTATAACTGTTCTTTCAACATAATTATTACCGTTTAATCTTTTTAAACCCGTGAAAATAATAGGGTGATGAGCAATAATTAAATTGCATTTTAATTTAACGGCTTCATCAATTACGCTTTCAATGCAATCCAAACTAAGCAAAACACCGGTAACTTTTGTGTCTTTATTTCCTACCAGTAAACCGCTGTTGTCGTAACTTTCCTGATAAACGGGCGGCGCAAATTGTTCTATTTCTGAAATTATATCTTTGATTAACATATAACAAAAGAACGAAAAAATATCCTATTTTAAATTTTCTGTTTATATTTAAAACATCTGATGGAAGCTAGTAAAATATTGTTTTTGCCACTGGCCTTGATCTACGGTTTTGTAACCTACTTGCGTAACCGTTTATTCGATCTGGGCTTTATAAAGGCATATAGTCCGCAAAAACATACTATTTGTGTAGGTAACTTGTCGGTTGGAGGAAGCGGAAAAACACCTCATGTTGAGTATCTGATCAAATTACTGAAGCCCGATTTCGCTCTTGCCACTTTAAGCAGAGGTTATAAGCGGAAAACAACAGGATTTATTATTGCGGATGAAAACAGTACTTGTTCGGATATTGGTGACGAGCCCCTATTGTATAAAACCAAATACCCCGACCTAACGGTTTGCGTAGAGGTGAACAGAGTTAAAGGTGTTAAAAAATTGGCTGGTCACGAATCCTCTCCGCAAGTGATTTTGCTGGATGACGCTTTTCAACACCGCCCGATAAAATGCGGATTGAATATTGTAATAAGCGAATACAACAATTTATACTTTAATGATTTTTTAATGCCTGTTGGCCGGTTGCGGGAAAGCAGATCGGGCATACATAGGGCGGATATAATTGTAATTAGTAAAACTCCTGAAAAAAGTACAGCTGTTGAGATCCGTAATGTATTAAAAGATATAAAACCGCGCCCGCATCAATATGTCTTTTTCTCTTATCTCAAATACGGTGAAATATATTCGATAAGTAATCCCACCGAAAAAATTAATACACTAAAGGATTTGTTCCGTTACCGTTTAATTGTATTTACAGGAATTGCCAATGCTACACCAATGATCACTTATTTGAAAGAGTATTCTGCGAGTGTAAGTCATTTACCTTTTCCTGATCATCACGATTATACCATTGCTGATATTGCCAATATTCAGAAATATTATGAAACATTTGAAGGCGGTAATAAAATTATGGTGACTACCGAAAAAGATCTTATGCGGCTAAAACAACCCGAAATTTGGGCAATTGCCGAAAGAATGAATATTTTTGTTCTCCCTGTTGAAGTTACATTTAAAGATAAAGCAGAAGAATTTAACGCGATCATTTTAAAATATGTTAGAACAAATAGAATTTACCACGAAAAGTATACGTGAAAAAACAAATAATTTTATTCCTGAGGTCGGAATAATTTTAGGCACAGGTTTAGGCGGATTAGTAAAAGAAATTACAGTTGAACATGTTTTACAATACGAAGGCATTCCGAATTTTCCTCTTTCAACAGTTGAAGGCCATAGCGGTAAATTAATTTTTGGAAACCTGGGCGGAAAAAACGTTGTTGCCATGCAAGGGCGTTTTCATTTTTACGAAGGCTACACGATGCATCAAATAACTTTTCCGGTACGTGTAATGAAAGAGTTGGGTGTTAATACGCTTTGTGTAAGTAATGCAGCAGGTGGTATAAATCCAAAGTTCGACGTTGGCGAGATAATGATAATAACTGATCACATTAATTTGTTCCCGTCAAATCCATTAATAGGAAAAAATTTAAATGCATTAGGTCCGCGTTTTCCTGATATGAGTGAATCTTACAATAAAAAACTTATCGATCTTGCAATTACAATCGCGAAAGAAAAAAATATTAAAGTCAGTAAAGGTGTTTATGCAGGATTAACCGGCCCCTGTTTTGAAACACCTGCAGAGTATGCCTATATGTGGCGCATTGGTGCAGATGCGGTTGGAATGAGTACGGTGCCTGAAGTCATTGTAGCCAAACACGGCGGCATGAATGTATTTGGTGTAAGTATTATTACCGACTTAGGCATTGAAGGAAAAGTTTTTAATGTAACTCATGAAGAAGTACAACAAGTAGCGAATCAGCAGGAACCTAAAATGAGCTTATTGGTAAAAGAATTGGTAGCAAGACTTTAAAATTCTTTTTTCCCGGCCTGTTTTAAATAATAAACAGCTACGGAGATCATTCCCAAAATAAATGGAATTCCTGCCAGATTTTTGTGTTCAGCAAATCCGAAAAATTCGGAGCACATCCAATATGAGTTTGCTATGATCCAAAAACAAATAGCAAGATTAATATAAAATTCGTTGTAGCCTTTTGATTTAAACATAATATAAATTGCCATTGAAACAGTTGGAATGATCATGCAAACACCGAGCCAGCGCCATTCCATCATCCAGCAAGTATCCTTTAACAGCCAAAGAGGGATATGCATATTTTCCCAATATCTGGTTTCGGGAAGGCCTTGCCAATTACTTTCAGATCTATTTTTTGAATTGTTAGTTTCAGGCATAATCTTGTACAAAAGAATACATTTTTTTAGTTTTAAAAAAGCCTATCTTTAAACTTCAAACCAAATTTAGAGTCTAATCATTAGTGGCACACTTTTTACATGTTCATAATTTGATTTTTAAAGGCCATACGAATGCTCATTTTATTTTGATTTAGACTAAGGCAAAATGGGCATTTCAGATGAGGAAATATTGAAAATGTATAGGGAAGAAAGCTCCCGAAACATGGCTTTGCATCACCTTATCGAAAAATATCAGCAAAAATTATATTGGCAAATACGTAAAATAGTTATCGATCATGATGATGCTGATGATGTAATGCAAAATACTTTTATAAAGGTCTGGAAGGGATTAGAGAACTTTAAAGAAGAAGCACAATTATTTACCTGGCTTTATAGAGTTGCGACTAATGAATCGCTTACTTTTTTACGCCAAAAACAAAAGCAGAATACGACGTCCCTACATCCTATTGAATACCAATTAAGTAAGTCATTAGAGAGTGATGTGTATTTTAATGGTGATGATATACAATTAAAATTGCAACAGGCTATTTTAACCTTGCCTGAGAAGCAAAGAATAGTTTTTAATATGCGGTATTACGACGAAATGCCTTATGAGGAGATGAGCGGAGTCCTCGAAACCTCAGTGGGGGCGCTGAAAGCGTCGTATCACCATGCTGCAAAAAAAATAGAAGAATTTTTAACGGCCAATTAAACTTAAAACGAATTATAGCGTCAAACCTAGTATAATGAACTTGAACGAAGAAAATAGCAAACCAAACAAGAATGAAAACAACCCGTTTTCGTTGCCGGATGGCTATTTTGGCTCATTCTCTCAAAAGATGATGCATAAAATAGAATTGGTCGAAGAGTTGAAAGAGTTCAAGCTATTATCTTCTATTGATAAAAAATCACCTTTTATAACACCTGATAATTATTTCGCACATATTGAAATAAAAAATGAATTGACAGCATATTCAAAATTATCTTCAGTTAAAAATGAAAATGGTTTTGTTGTTCCTGAATTATATTTTGAAACTTCTGCTAATTCAATAACAACAAAAATAGAATTAGCAGAAGAATTAAAAGGATATCCTGTTCTTACTAGTATTGAAAAACAAAATGTTTTTGTTGCACCGCAAAATTATTTCGAAGGATTAAGTCATACCGTTCGCGGAAAAATGTTTGCTGGTCAAACAGAAGAAACCAGTGTTGTTAGGATCCTTCATTTGGTGTTCAGTAAAAAAACTGCTTATGCCATTGCAGCCATGCTGGTTATTAGTTTAGGATTATATTTTTATAATTCGGGAGAAGAAACGGTTTCCGGCGATTGCGGAACTTTAGCTTGCATGGATAAAAAAGAAATATTAAAAAGCAATCAGGTTAGTAATATGGATGAAGAAAGTTTGATGAACTTAGTAGATCCTGTTCAGCTTTCAAAGAATTTAAAAAAGGCTTCTAAAACTTCTGATAAAAAAGACGAAAAAAATTATGTTTTAGAAAACGCGGATGTAAACGATGTTGTAGATGAAATTTAAATTGAATTACATATTTGTTTTGCTGATAGCTTTATGTTTTAGTAAGGTCGCACTTGCGCAAGCTGATAAAGTGGATGCGCAGCGTGTTTCTTTCATTACTGATAAAGTAAAATTAACAACTACTGAAGCGCAAAGTTTCTGGCCGCTTTATAACGAGTATAACGATAAAGTAAAAGCACTCCGTAAAAACTTCAGAGCCAATTACGGTAACAAAGAAGATTTTAAAAGCGATAAAGAAGCCGAAGATTTTATTAATGCTGAAATAAATTTAAAACAAAGCGAAGTAGATCTTAAAAAAGAATATACTGAGAAATTTAAAAAAGTCTTGGGCGTTAAAAAAACTGCCATGCTTCGCAAAGCCGAAGAAGAATTCTTGCGCATACTAATCAATACCGCAAAAGGAAACGGTTCTTGAGTTACAGAGCGAAAATATTATTCCGAATAATAATACTGAGCCTTAATCTGGGGCTCAGTTATTCGTTTTATGCACAGGATAGCACAAAAACTAAAACAAAAAAAAGAATAAAAGAACCAAAACATTTTTTTAGTAATACTGTTTTTGTAGACTATTATTCTAAACCTTCTGCTGACTTAAACAAGCCGGTAGGCGATAGAAAAGATACATCACGCATTGGAAAACAATTAGGCAATTACGGTGTAACGCAGGCATGTATTAGTTTTTATTCACCTTTGCTTACCATAAATAAATTTAACAAGGATAGCAGCGTAAATTCAAACTTTCATTTATTGTTGGCGGGAACAGCTTATTATTTGCAGCCAAATTTTTCGGGTATCTCAAAACATACACTTGCAAAATACGGTTTAGGAATACGTGCTATTTATAACACCGGAAAAAAATCTATTTTCTTTATTGAATCAACTCCATTTTTAACGCAGGATATTACACCGGGAAGTGCAGCTAACGGAACGTTACGGATGTCGGGAACAATACTATGGAGTTATTCTCCAACCAATGAATTTAATTTTCGTTTAGGTGCCACCAAATCATTTTTATGGGGCAACAGATTTTATCTTCCGTTTATTGGTGTTAGATTTGGTAGGGTGGATGGATTGAATTTCAGCGCGCAGTTTCCTAAAAATGTTAGTCTTACTTTACCGATCAATAATATCTTCCGGTTGTCATTATATACTAAACCACAAGGCGGCCTATTTAATTTTTCGAATCGTGACACGGTTTACAATAGCAAATATTATAGAAATACCAATATCTCTAATGAGAAAGTCATTCATTTTGGACGCTACGAACTCTTGAGCGGACTAAGAATTGATGTTGTACCCTGCAAGTGGCTTAATTTTTATGTATCTTCAGGTTTCAGTACAAAAAATGGAATTGCTTTTTATTCGAACGGATTTAATAGAAATAATAAAGTAAGATATGGCGAATTTTACGGAGCAAGTCCAAAGCCATCAGTTTATACGAATGCAGGAATAACAATAAGAATTGGCCGCACAAAATCATATTACAATAATAAAAATATGTACGAAGTCATTGATTTAAATAATTCAATTGATCCGGGCGATAATAATGTTAATCCGGGTAACGGCAATATTGTTATTCCTAAGAAGAATACAAAAGCAATTAAGAGTTTGAAGCCTTCTGAAGTGCAGGATCTAATCGATGCGAATGATTTCTAACCTAAGTCAAAAGTCTTTAAGTCAAAATTCAAAAGTAAACCAAAACCTTTTTTGATTTATGAATTAATATCTTTTGACTTAGAATCTCACACCCATTCCAAATTCAATTACCTGATAGAATAATCTAATACGTGATTCTTTTATAGGAACTGAATTAAATTCTGCAGTGTAAATTATATTCGCAAAGAAATTATTACCATTATAACCAAACTGCGCTCTTCCATTAGCATAAGTCGGGACATTAAGTCTCCAGAGGTTTGTTCCTGTTTGCTGGTAGTTTTGTATCTGAACACCGCTTCCTAATAATACAACCGGAGTGAAATGAAATTTGCCCATCACAAATTGATAACCTGCTCCAAAACTAACAATCGTGGTCAGGAAATCGCCTCTAATTAATCGGTCAAGATTTGGATAATTTGCCGCTTGCATATTAGGAACAATGTTACTGTCACTCTGAATTCGCTGGTAACGTTCTGATACAGTCATTAAAAACGAGCCTGCCGTTTTTTTCTGTCTTTCAGACTGTGCAAAAGCAGCATTTAATGAAAAGTTTTTATTAAAATTAAATCCAATGTTCATTCCGGCTTCTATAACGTGCAAATCAGTCGACTTAGGAAAACCAATTGAGTCTTCACGCCATTTGGGATAAAACTTTTTATAATCCGATAAATAAAAGCCTCGGTAATCCCTGAAGAAAAAAGTCCAGGCAACTATTCTTCCCTGAAAATTTAAATAATAATCCTGATAAGTTGTTTTCCCGTATTTTTTTTCGTGTGCCGCATCAGAAGGAATTCTGAATCCCATGGAAATGTAAAACTTTTTGATTCGTATTGCACCGCCAACTACACTTGAAATGGATGGTTTCCAGTTAAAACTTTCACCGCTTTTGTCTCTGCTTGTTACATTAAATGTTAAACCGGGAAATACGATCTTTGGTTTTAATAAAAAATTCTTTGGAAATACTTCAATATTTACCGGAACGCCATTCCGTGCTTTTTTTTCGGCACGTAAACTATCCTTGACTGTTTTTTTTCTTTGTTGTATTTTTTCGACACGTTTTCTTTCAGCTAGTTTTTTTTCCTTTCGTGTTTGCGAAAAAGAAGTAGTAGAGTAAGTGAGCAGGATAATAAGAAATACGAAAAAATATTTCCCCATAAAAACTAAAAAATATGTTTTTCGGCATGATAAGATGAACGAACCAGCGGCCCACTCTCCACAAAACGAAAACCTTTTTCTAAAGCAATGGCTTGGTATTTTTTAAATTCATCAGGATGCACAAAACGAGCAACCGGTAAATGTTTCGGAGTGGGTTGTAAATATTGACCAATGGTCATAACATCACAATTTACATTACGTAGATCGTTAATGGTTTCTAAAATTTCTTCTTCAGTTTCTCCTAAGCCAAGCATTAAACCGCTTTTTGTTTTTAGACCGGCATCGTGTAATTTTTTTATGACCTCTAAACTTCTATCGTATTTTGCCTGTATGCGGACTTGCGCAGTTAATCGTCTTACAGTTTCAATGTTGTGCGAAACAATATCAGGTTTCACATCAATAATGCGTTGTAAATTTTCCCACTTGCCGGCAAAGTCAGGAATTAAACATTCAAATTTTGTTTCCGGACTAATAGTTCTTATTTCTTTAATTGTCTCAGCCCAAATAATGGAACCGCCATCTTTCAGATCATCGCGGTCAACCGAGGTGATAACGCAATGTTTTACGCCCATTAATTTTACTGAGTTAGCAACGCGTTTGGGTTCGTCCCAATCTGCCGCCTTAGGTTTGCCAGTAGCTACTGCACAAAAGCCACAGGAGCGTGTACAAATATTACCGAGTATCATAAATGTTGCGGTGCCTGCGCCCCAGCATTCGCCCATATTAGGACAATTACCGCTTTCACAAATAGTGTGTAATTTATGTTCACTAACAATGCCCCGGACTTTAAGGTACTCTTTACCAATTGGCAATTTAACCCGTAACCAATCGGGTTTTTTTATCCCGATAGCTATCGGGATTGGTTCTGGTAAATTTTCGATTTCCATTTTAAAACCATTTCTTACCGAATACAAAACCAACGTAAAGTGTTACCATAAGGTTTTCAGCCGGGTTTCTTGCCATAATTGGCAGGGCTTTTGGATAGTAGTCGCAGGATACGCCTGTTTCAATGGCACGGACCCAATTAGAGTAGGGTGCATATTCAAAACTGAAATTTACTTTTCCGTGTATTCCTGGATAAAGTTTTATCTCATCAATTCCGTTTATAAAAGAAGCTTTGCCAACAACGCTATCCTGTGTAAAATTTTCCGCATTGTATTGAACCGCTTGAGCTTGTCTTCTTGTGCCTTCGCCTCTATAAACCAAAACATAATAGGGTTTTGCAATTGCTAAAGAAGCACCAATAATATAGGAACAGCGGATTTCAACTGATTTACGGTCGGCGCGTTTGAA
>DATMPR010000305.1:0-5803 GCA_035567575.1 Bacteroidia bacterium | reverse complement strand
AATTGTTTCGATAATTTTTGGATTTTTCATTTGTATTTTTGATTATTTATGTTTGATTTAATTTATTTTTAATTTAAAACTTGATTAATTTATTTGATTTATGATTTACATTGTTTTTGTATAACATAAATTTTTTTATTTTATTTTTTTATACTCTATTTTTGTATTGCCGACTGATTATCGGCAACCTGTTTTTTAAAACGGTTTTTTTGGTTTGTAGGAGTAGTCTAAAATACTACTCCTTTTTTTATAAATTATTTTTTATATTTTTGTTATCGATTTAATTTCTCCATGTAAATCAAGCATTTTACCTTTACCATTTATAGGCATTGTTTTCTTGCCACATTTACAAACATAATAAGTCCACAATCCGTTACTCTTACCTTCAAATTTATCATTACAGTAATTGCTATAAAATAACTTTTTCTTTTTTCTTAGTTCCGTTATGCTTTCCATAATTTTAATTATTCGTATGCAGCCAATCCTACTTCGTGTAATGTTTTGTAACCTAATAAATATTGTGGTAGGTCATAACCTTTTGAAAGTAAATATTGGAAAACCCAAGTATTACATAACCATCCACCTGTATAGTGTGCGTGACCATTATTTATTTGAAGTTTCATATCTTCCAATGACATAGAGTTTTCTTTTACAAATTCAGGATTAATTTTTCTTTGTTCGTGTAAATTTTTACATGTGTCATAAACCCAAATCATATCTTCATCTGTTATATTTTTTAAGGATTTTAAAAGTAATTGTCCTTTATAATCTGAGTCTTCAGAATAAATATTTAATAATTCATAATCTAAATCCATAAGACCCATGTCTTCTCGTTCCCCAGTTACCATTTTTACTGAATGATATACTTTCTGTCCAATATATTGGGCAAACACCTTAGTTCTTATGTCGTTTGTTATTTCCATTATTTCTTATGGATTAATGTTATTGCTTTCTGTAATTGTGGTATTCTTTCTTTTGCTAATTCACGACTTGATTCAAATGCCTTTAAGGTTTCGTTATTAAATCTAAACCCATTTCCTGCTGTTAATTCGTTTGCAGAAGCTAAAGCTCTTAATTCGTCATTTAAAGCACTTTGAAGTAATTGTATTGCGTATTCCATGTTATTTGATTTTTACTTTAAACATTTCTTCGTAACATTTTATTTTATCATCATCAGTCATAAATACAGCCCATGAACCACAAAAGTCATAAAAGTCAATTTTTAAAACTTCTTCCCTTGTTATCTGTTTTTCCATGTTGTTAGTATTCATCTTCTAAATTATAAAATCCAGTTAATTCTAAATGTTCTTCCTCTGTTATTTCGTGCATTTCAGGTACTCCGTCTTTTTCTTTTGGTTTTAAAAAAGAGTCACTACACTTACCGCAATGTAAGATGGGAATAATATCATCATTTTCCACATCAACATACATATAGGTATAAACATCCCATACATCGCCACATTTTGAACAAATATATACTGGTGCTAATCCGAACATCCTTTTTATTTTTTTTATTGTTTATTAATGTCTTTCAATTGTATTTTCAATTCTTCAAGAACTTGTTTTTCTATGTCTAAAACCATAGTATAGTTTTCAATCATAAATTGTTGCTGATTATTTATTAAAGGTTTTACAAAACCGTCTAGTGCTTTAGGGGTTAATGAATTTATTTTATCCTGTAAAGCATCTACACGTACTGCTTGGGTCTTTAACATAGACTCCAGCATATTAATCGTTATTTGTTTAACCATTTTGTCCATAAGCCTCTTCCATTTCTTTATTAAGTCTAAACAAAGTCTTTTTTCCCATACGCATTAATTTTGCTGATTTGTCAACAGATGGGCATAGATGATTAGATAATTTAAGTCTTGCAAATTTATTATTTATTAAATTTAAAATAACTTTTGGCATTTCAATAGCACTATCTTTCTTCATTTTTATAAATTGCTCAGTTATTATGTCATAACCATAATAATAGATTTTATTTTCTTTGCTTACGCAAATTACGTTATGCTCGTCCATACAAACTCGTATGTCATGTCTTATTAATTCCTCTAAATTATCACTCATAATTATTTAGATTGTTTTACTATACAATAAATTGTTAATCGTATCTTCTGCTTCTTTTTCGGTATCGAATATTTTCACTGTGCTAAATGATGAAGAAGAAACGTTATCATAAATATCTCCATTACCATATTGAGTTAAATATTTCCATCCAAATAACCAATGTTTTTTCTGAATAGCATACTTCCAATTACCGCTTAGTTGGTATTTTACTATTTTATATTTATTCATTTTTATATATTAAAAGGAATATCTTTAATTCGTTGCCACCATGCAATATCATCCAATCTTTGCTGTCTATCTTCTTCTTCCCATTTAGCGTTCATCTTTTTAAAATCGTCAGCACATTCTTTACTTTTCAAGTAGCGTTTTACTTTAGCTACCTGCTTTTTATTCCAAATAGGTTTTTGTTTATCTTGTTTGTCCTGTTCCATTTCTTTCATTATTTCTTATTTAAGAACGGGCATGACAATATGATTTTATTAATTTATTAACCCCATCTTTTCTTTGCATTATAACCGTGTATACTCCACCTGCTAAATTATACATGTTATTATATGTTACATAAACTTCGTCTTCATTTACTTCATAATTTTCTGGAATAACATAACCACCTTTATGAGTTCCTTTTCCGACAGTAACATTAAGTATCCTAAATCCATAATTGTAATCAGGATAAGATAGTATGTCACTTAGTTTTACCGTTTGTATATCAATGTTTTCATAATAGCCCAATTCTTTTCTGCATTTCAAGAAATCTCTTACAGCTTGTTCATCAAAAGGGAAGTTCTCAAAATATTTTTTCTGTTCTGCTTCGTGGTCTATGTATGGTCTTGGTGGCATATTATGAGCAATAAATTCGTGCATAAGCATAAACATTCTTTGTTCAACAGATAGTTTTTTAAATTTATCCTTGTTGGTTTCCATTTATTGTTTTTTAATTAATATGCAAATGAACGTTTCTTTAATTCAGCAGGAGAAAACATTTTCCAACCATAATCATCTTTAACCCATAAAGCACCTTCACCACCGTTTACCCAGTACAAATATTGGTGTTTATCATTGTTTCTAACCAATTCTTTTGAAACTATTTTACCGCTTCCCGAAGAATAAGACCATCGTGAACCTAACGATTCTTCGTTATTAAAATTAAGTTCATCACCTACATTAAACTCTTTTAAATTTTCAGTCGTTTCAAGTGTTTGTAAATTTTCACACATAGAAGCATTATACTCATTAGGGTATTCGTTCTTGCATTTATTACAAGCGTAAAGTGTTTTATAAATTATCGTTGGCATTATTTTTATTAATTATTAATCAAACCAATAAATTCAACTTTTACTATTCCGCCACTATTATTTGCATCCCGTGATATGTTACAAATAGCTTGGCTTTGTGGTTTCTCAGGATTAGTTATGCAGTCAGGTTTCCCTGCTGTATCAGTACAGTTTGTGCATCCATAAGGAAAAACACCAACAAGCCCAGAATTTTTCCCCATACTATCATTTTTTATAAACCTGACATTCATATAGTTTGGGTTTGCTTCCCAATTTCCGCCACCATATAATGTAATCTTTCCCAAACTACTCACCCCTGCCACACAGCTAATTTCAGTAGTTTCTTGGGAAAATTTAATTGTACCTGCATTGTTTAGCGTAAATTCATATAAAGTGATTCCAACAGGACAATTAACTGGCGGATAACCAAAAGAAAAATTACCGCTTAATCCTAAACTATCAGGCGTTATATAATCTAAAGAATCATTTGGATTTAGTATAAAGCTACCTTGTGATTTTTTGCTTGACACAATACCGAACATTCCGTTAACGTCACTAACCCATCCAGCACCACAGCTTAAAGTCAGGTAAACAGTTATTGTTTGTGTTGGGTTGGAATTTTTAATCCGTAATATAGTTGTAGTGCTGTCTGCAACATTTTTACTTTCAACATTGTTATTATTTGGAATTCTCCATAAACAAGTGAATAATAATATGACTAATAATATTAAAAATGTTACTGCTACTATTTTTTTCATAATATTTTTTTAGTTTAAATTAGATTGTGTTAATTATAGCTTCATTATTATCAGGAAATTTAGTGTTATGATTTGGTTCTTGAAATCTATTCCATTTTTCAATAATTTGCTCATCAGATAAATTGAAAATGCCTTTTTGACTTCCGTCTTCGCTCCAAACAGATATTTTATCCGTTGGCGTTAATCCATCATACCATTTTTTAAAAGCAATTAGCTCTTGTTTAGTATGTTCTTCCATTGCTTTTATAGCAAATCCAACCCAATTTGTTCCTTTATGAGAGTGCTTATGTTCCTCCCATTTATCTTCTGTTATTCCGTTAGGAAATGATTTGTTTCTAATAAATTCTTCTGCTGATTTTTTCATAATATTATTTTTGTTTTCTTACCACAAGACCTCTTTTTAGTAAGTCATTTATTGAACTTACTGAGCTTGGCATATTAAAATGTTCTTCTTTAGTTGAAAAAACAGTAAATGTTTTCTTAGTTTTTACGTGTTCATACATATCATCACAAGGATATTTAGTTTTGTCACCTAACCAACATCCACCGCCAACATGTTTCCAATCTTTTGTTTTTTTCGTTTCTTTTTTCATGGTATTTATTTTTTAATTTTTATTTACAATACTCATATATTCCTAAAATGAATATTACTTCTTTTAATTTATCTTCAAATTCTTCTTTAGAGCAATCAGTTCTATCTTCTCTTATTTCGCTAACTATATTAATACAACAATCATCTTTCTTAAAATCTATGGTCGTAGTTAAACGTTCATACTCCTTAACTATTGTCTTATCATGTTTAATATGGAAAACGTGTAGTATTTTTTCTCCAATCCTGTAAACGTGATTTCCGTCTTCTGATTTTTTGTAACTATATTCCATCTGGTTTATTTTCTTCTACTGGCGGTTTTCCTTGCATTTTTTTTAAAAGGTCTTGTTTCTATAATTACTTTGTCCGCATATTTAAACTCTACATTAGGATTTTTTAAATCTTTTCCAAGTTGTTCTAATTGTTTTTTTGTTAATTTTTTAGGCTCAGATTTTTTCATTTTCATTTTTAATTAATTTTAATTATTTCATTTTCCAATAAAACTTCAAACATATCCAATAAATTAATACTTTTTATTTTGTTAGAGTAACCGTCAACTTTTATGGAATAATCTTTGTACAAATTCATATTAAAACCTGTATTAACACACGACACATGAACATATGGTAACCCAATATCTTTTTGAATAACTAATTCTTCGATGCAATAATCTGGAAATTTAAAACCAGTAGCTTTTTTTAATATAATGGTTAGCTCTTCTCGCGTGAGGCTATGAGGGAGTTTTAAGATTTCAATTTTCATAGGTTACAAAAATACTACAATTAGTAATTAGTAGTCAATTAGTATGATTCAAGTTTTCAACAATTTGAATCATTAACTAAAAATGTTAATAAAATTATTTTTCCAAAAGTTTTTTTAATTTATCCGTTGTAATCCCAAGCGTAACAGCTACAACTTTAATAATTACCTTTGTCGCTTTTCCAAGATGTGTTAATCTATAAATTGTATTTGTAGATACTTCAGCATCTTCAGCTAATTGTTTTTGGGTAATTTTATTGTCTTTAAGCCAATATAAAAGCTTTGGATAGTTTTTGGTGTTCTCATTACCTGAGTCTTCCAAATCTTCTTTCTTAGCCTTTTTAACAGCCTTA
>DATMPR010000304.1:0-3112 GCA_035567575.1 Bacteroidia bacterium | reverse complement strand
CATGAAGGCCGGAATTTTTTTTATCTCAGCCATATCCATAGTTATCGAACCCATTTGAGATGATTTCACATTTTGATCGGGTTTATCTGTTGTCACTTCTACCTCGCTTAATTGCTGCGAAGCGGTTGCCATATTTACATTTAGACTAATATTTTTATCGAGATCAATAGTTTGTGTAAAAGTTTCATAACCTAAAAGTGAAAATGCAACAGTGTATTGGCCTTTAGGAACAGTGAGCGAATAAAAACCATATTGATTTGCTGATGCAGCTTTATTAATCTCTTTAATTAAAATAGTTGTACCCGGCGTACTTTCGCCGTTAGATTTATCTTTTACATAACCGCTAATGGTTGCATTTTGCGAAAACGAAACCATATTTAAAAAAAGAAATAAGAAAAATATTTTAAAAACTGAAATCAAGGAAACAATTTTACAAAGCTGTTAGGCTTTTTTCTTCTTAGCGCCGTAATAGAAACCAAATCCAAAGGAAATCCATCCCATGTTAGCTCTGTTACGCCATTGAGCAAAATCTACATAAGTATTAAAGCAATCTAACTTTGGATCGTAAGTAGATAGCGACATGTTATAAGCGATATGTACACCGAAGGCAAAATTATCTTCCACTAAAAAATTCGCACTAAACTCCGGCCGGATAAAAGCGGAATTAAAAAATGTAGGGAATTTTCCGTTGAGCGAATCTTTTGCTGCCTTTACTGCTGTATATTGATTAACACCATAACCGGAACTAAGTGAAATACTGATAAAGCTTTTTGGACCCGTAGATTTATCATAACCTATCCTTATAACGCCATCGTGTACCTGCATTCTTGTATCTAAACCTTTATATTTAAAAAAGGTTGTTTGATTAAATAATGCGTTTTGATACCCAATACCAAATGTGAAATTGCTGAATAAACGCAAATTAAAATTTATACCTGCATCATAAACACCAAGGAAACTCTCACGGAAAGCCTCACTGCCTATAATTTTTGGAATATCACAATAAGCCCTTATACTAAAGCGCGGCAAATGCTCTTTGTCCTGAGAAAAGCTCTGTGTTACAAAACACAAACAAATTAGTAAAGTAAAAAACCGCTTAACCATATTTAACCCTAAAATTACCTGATTTATTCTTAAAATTCACCTTTTAAATAAAATAATTATTACTCCCGATAGCTATCGGAATTTTATTCTTTACTTTGACGTAAGAATCCTAATAAGTTTAATTATGGAACGTGTTTTTCTTTGTTTTAGTATGGTTTTAATCACTTTGTTGGCCCCCGCCCAGTTAGCCGATAAAGCCAGTCATATTACCATGGCCGAATTAATAAAAAAGGAATATAACGCGCAAAACTATAAGGCTATTTATAAAGTTCTTGATTCAGACTTCCAAAGCAAAATGAATGAAAAGGAAGTCGGCGACTTTTTTAAGTTTAATGTTTTTGACCATTATGGCACTATTTTAAGTATTGACTACACCGAATTAAAAGACGGCTTCCATGTTTTTTTAGTTAAATGCAAGAACGGATTGCTTGATCTATATTTAGCTTGTAATGTAGACGAAAAAATTACAGGTATGCAATGGCTGCCGCATAAAAATGATCAAGTTGTACCAATTCAAAAAAATGAAAAATATGTAAGTGATAATCCAAAAATAACAGATTGGGATCTAAAATTAGATTCAATAGTTAAAGATTACATGACGAATGCTCAAAATTGCGGAATTACCATTGCGATTTATCAAAACAAAAAAGTAATGTATTATAATTATGGTGAAACAAAGCGCGGTACAAATCAATTGCCAAACAATAAAACCATTTACGAAATTGGTTCGATAAGCAAAACCTTTACAGGAATTTTATTAGCACGGGCTGTAACCGATAAAAAAGTAAAACTTAACGACCCTGTAAAAAAATATTTAGGAGAGGATTATAAAAATCTTGCTTACAAAGATAAAGATATTGAATTGGTGCATTTAGCAAATCACACAGCACGTGTTGACAGAGTTCCTTTTAATTTAGCTATGCAGCCAAATTACAGCGATCAGAATCCTTATAAAAATTACAGTAAGCAAATGGTTTATGCTTATATGAAACAAATGCAGCCTGATGCTTTTCCGGGAACAAAAAATGAATATTCAAATTTAGGAATGGCTTTGCTGGGAATAATTGAAGAGAAAGTGTACAATAAAACTTACGAAGAATTAATTACCGAATACATTTGCAAACCGCTTGATATGCCCGATACAAAAATCACTTTGAATGATGATGAACTTAAACGGTTTGCAACCGGTTACGCACAGGACGGAACTGAAACTCCTCATTGGGATCTGGGAGATCTGGCCGGCTGTGGCGGTATACGTTCAACAGCCGAAGATATGTTGAAATATGCAAGGGCAAATTTAGAAGAAACAAATCCTGTTTTAAAATTATCACATGTTTCAACTTACAAGGACGACAAAAACAACGTAGCTCTGGCCTGGCAATTAGCAACTACAAAAAAAGGAAATGAATTGATCTGGCACAATGGACGAACCGCAGGTTTCACAAGTTTTTGTGGGATAATACAAAGCAAAGATTTATGCGTAGTGGTTTTAAGTAATTCGGGTAACCCTGTTGATCAGATCGCTATTGGCATAATGAAGTTGCTTCAGTAATTTTAAAAATATTTTTACATTTATAAAAAACTAATCTCATGGCTAAAACCGATAAACGCGTAGAGTTATACATTGGCAAATCCGCTGAATTTGCAAAACCTATTTTATTTCACATACTTGAATTGGTTCATAAAGCTTGTCCGGATATTGAAGAAACTTTTAAATGGAGTTTCCCTTGTTTCATGTATAACGGAAGTATTTTATGCAGCATGGCAGCATTTAAGCAGCACGCTGTTTTTGGATTTTGGTTAGAATCGAAAATGAAAGACCCGCATAAAATTTTAAGCCGCGGAAAAAACAGAGAGAGCATGGGACATTTGGGCCAATTAAAATCAATAAAAGATCTACCTTCTGATAAAATACTGATCTCTTATATAAAAGAAGCAATGAGTTTAATTGATGCAGGCGTAAAACTTACCAAAACAAAACCTGCTGCTAAAAAACCTCTAAAAATTC
>DATMPR010000303.1:0-9353 GCA_035567575.1 Bacteroidia bacterium | reverse complement strand
AATAAACCGGTGTTAGAGTTATTGCTGCTGTACCTGTAAATGTATACGGGGCGGGACCATTTGTTAAAAATACAGAAACATTTGACGGATATGAAGTTGATTTTTCCGCACGACTTAACCAAAATGACCCTATATACGTCTGACCTGCTACAAGCGGACTGATTAATTTTGTTTCCATATATTCGTGATAAGGATATGAAGGGTCACTAGGAATAAAACCTGCGTAATTATTACTTGGTCCTTGACCAAACTCATATCCATAGTAATTGCAGGGCACAGAAACAGATGCTACACTTGAAATTGAAGAAAAAGCATCGCATGTTCCTCCCAGTGCTCCTGGATTAGCGTTAAACCACCCGCATTCCATTGCTAGATTATTAAGACCTGTAGTAAATGTAGAGGTGGTACATTCGAAATCACCGTTACAAACCATATTACAACCTATCGGATTACCATAAGATGTTGTTGGACAAAGACCTCTTCTAAGCATAAAAGTTGATGAAAGGCAAATTGAATAATATGTTTTCGAGCTAGGGCTGGTATTATTATTTTTCATTTCTATTAAATAACTATGACCACCAGCTGATGACACTTGAGGGAATACATAAACTGTATCTCCGGAAGTCCAAGAATTTATTGGTAGTTCGTTTGTCGCCAAATGACTGCAAGAATCGTTGTATAATTTCACGGAATAATTAGGATGGGTTGAGAGACCTTGGATATAAACGGCGATTTGATAAACAGTAGTATCCGTACTCGCCGTAAACTTAGCATAATAAGGCGCTAGATTAAAAGTGTCTTGAGCGGTACAGGCTCCGTTAGTAACTGCTTTTGGCGAACCACATGTTCCTGTTTGTGCTTTGGTGAAAATTGCACTTAATATAAATGCAATTATAAAAAGTATCTTTTTTGAGATTTTCATATTGACGGGTTTTAAATTTTAAACGTAAGTAAAGTATCTTCGGAGATAGAGGCCAATCTTACACAATTACCCAATCATTAATTACAATTGTTTATTGATTGTTAACCGAAAGGTAATTCTACCCGACGAAAATAAAAGGTAATTCTACCTTTTTTGGATGTTTTACCCCATTTATTACTTTCTGATCGCAAGAGTCAAAAAAATATTGCTTGGTTAGTTATATAAGCATAGGAGGAAAAATGATTTATCATTTGGGGGATACGCGTAAATTCAAAATTGAAATATATAAAATTTGAAACCAATTTGTTTAACAATTCTCCTTTCCAACCCAAATTTTCATTGGAGAAAAATAAAAACTCATGCGGTCGGGTGTAGTCCATTTAATTTTGTATATTTATTGAAGAACAAAGTTAAAAATGGAACCAAAAGATTTCAAACACAAAATAAAGATCCAGATCCGCTATAAGGATGTGGATAAACAAGGTCATGTTAATAACGCGAATCATTTTACTTATTTTGAAACCGGACGCATTGAGTATTTCAAAGAAATTTATAAGAAACCTATCAATTGGTCGGAGGAAGGATTGATCCTTGCCAGGAATGAAATAAATTATTTAATGCCCATACTTTTAGAAGATGAAGTGTATTGCTATACAAAAGTAAATTCGTTTGGCACGAAAAGTTTTGAGATTTCCTGCCTGTTAACCAGAACGACTCCTTCAGGCGAGCAAATTTGCGCTGATGGAAAATGTATTGTTGTTTGCTTTAATTACGCCACGCAAAAAACAATTGAAATTCCAAAAGACTGGAAAGAAGCGATGGATATTTACGAGTCAAAATAAAAACCGATTGAAAAATATCAGCGATGAAAAACTCCAACAAACCAACAATCCAGGGACATCGCGGTGCACGGGGACTTTATCCTGAAAATACCATTACCGGATTTATTGAAGCGGTTAAGTTAGGAGTTGATTTTCTTGAAATGGATGTCGTCATATCCAAAGATCTAAAAGTGGTTGTATCGCATGAGCCCTGGATGAATGAAGTTTTCTGCACAAAACCTGATGGAAGTGAAATAGAAAATAATTCAAAAGAAAAATATAATCTTTATGAAATGACTTACGCTGAAATTAAAGCGTACGATTGCGGAAAACGTTCCAATCCCGAATTCCCCTCTCAAAAAAATACACCGGAACATAAACCTTTGCTTTCTGAAGTGATCACAACAATTGAAACTTATCTTACCGAAAATAATTTACCATCTGTCATTTATAATATTGAAATAAAAAGTGAGGAGCCTGATGATAATTTATTTCATCCTGAACCTGATATTTTTGTGCTACTTGTCTACGATGAGATCAAAAGGCTAAATATTTTTAATAATGTTATAATTCAATCTTTCGATGTGAGGATCTTGCAAAAAATTCATGGTCTTGATGAGAAAATAAAAATTGGTTTATTGGTTGAGAACGAATACAGTTTTGAAAAAAATATTGAACTCCTTGGCTTCTTCCCATTTTCATACAATCCTGATTTTCATTTAATAACTGATGACTTAGTAAAAGAAGCGCATAGCCGTAACATTCAGATCGCAGCCTGGACCGTTAATGAAATACCGGATATGAAAAACCTGACAAACATGGACGTTGACAGTCTTATTACCGATTATCCAAATAAAGCGCTTGAATTGAGAATTGACTATTAATCTGTAAATTGTGTAAACTAAAATTGAATTGAATTTTTCATCTAAAAATAGAAAAGATTTTATCCAAAACTTAAGTAATTCTACGTTTGATCTTTTAGTGATCGGCGGCGGAATTACCGGAGCAGGAATTGCGCTGGATGCAACTGCAAGAGGATTGAAAGTAGCTTTAATTGAAATGCAGGATTTTGCAAGCGGCACATCAGGACGTTCAACCAAACTCATTCATGGCGGCTTAAGATATTTAAAGCAATTTGAATTTAAACTTGTTTCTGAAATTGGAAAAGAACGTGAAATAATTTACCGGAACGCTCCGCATCTCACCAAGCCTGAACTAATGTTATTACCAATTGTAAAACACGGCAGCTTAGGAAAATTTTCTTCGCGCATAGGCATGTGGTTATACGAATGGCTGGCATGCGTGAAAAAAGAAGAACATCATAAAAACTTAACACTTGAACAAACGTTAGCCGCTGAACCTTTATTAAAAAATAATAATTTGTTGGGCGGCATTCTTTTTTATGAATACCATACTAATGATGCACGTTTAACTCTCGAAGTTATAAAAGAAGCGGTAAATCGTGGTGCAACTGCTATAAATTACACGAAAGCAATTTCTCTTATTACTGAACAAGATGTGATAAAAGGTGCAAAAGTGCAAAACATGTTAAACGGTGAAGAATTTGAAATTAAAGCTAAGTATGTTGTTAATGCTGCCGGTCCATGGGTAGAAGAAATAAATGATCTTGATAAGAAAAAAACTAATTTAAAATTGCACATAACAAAAGGCGTTCATTTAGTTGTCAACCGGAAAAAATTATCGGTTAAACAAGCTTTATATTTTGATACGCATGATGAACGGATGATATTTGTTATTCCAAGAGATGGAAAAACTTATATTGGCACTACCGATACATTTTATTCCGGTGATCTGCAAAATCCAAAACTAACTACGGAAGACAGGGATTATCTTTTAAAATGCATTAACAATTATTTTCCTGAAAACATTATTCGCAAGGATGATATTGAATCCGGCTGGGCAGGTTTAAGGCCTTTAATTAATAAAGCCGGGAAAAAACCATCTGAGATCTCAAGAAAAGATGAAATATTTATTTCAAGTTCAGGCTTGATAACTATCGCCGGCGGAAAATTAACGGGTTATCGCAAAATGGCTCAGCGTACTGTAGATGTCATAGCAGAAAAGATCCGTACCGATGAGAAAAAAAATATTCCTGAATGTTCAACTGCGGCCATCAGTCTTTCCGGCGGCAAAAAAATAAATAACATTGAGGGATTAATTGCACAAGGATCAGTGTTTGGTTTTTCAGAAGCAGAAATAATATTATTGATCAATCGTTACGGCTCTAACATTACAGAACTATTCGCAATTGCCGCACAATTAAAAACTGAAAAAAACGAATTACCTCTATTTTTGCGCACGCAATTAAAATACGCTGTTGAAAACGAAATGTGTGTTAGTCCATGCGATTTTTTTATCCGCCGCACAAGCATGCTTTATTTTGAAATTAATGAGGTTAAAAAGTGGCGGTCAGCATTAATTACATGCATGCAAAAAATGTTTTCATGGACTGATGAATTAACCGGTAAATTTGATCTGGAATTGCAAACTGCTTTAGAGGAAACAGAGATCCGAAAATAAAAAATTACAGCTGCTATTTTACTCTTTTTGCTTATTCAATTCGTTAACCATCCAATATGGGTTTTTCTTAAAATTTTGCCAATCTTCTAAAAGCGCGGTGTGCAATTGATCCAATGCGTTTTTGGTAATTTCATCGTAAGCGTTAAAATCCTCAATGTAATTTTCATTATGAATGAATTTTTCAAAATATTCAAGTAAATTAAAACACATTGTAAATTGACCGCAAGCAATTAAGGTATTCAACTTGTTTCTATTTCCTTCCAATTCTTTTTGTGTGAACCAAAGGGTTGTATCCACAGCACTCGCTTCTGTTGCCGCCAAAATAATATCCGCTCCCGGCTCTGACAGCTCTTTGCTTAATTTAGAATATTTTCTTTTTCTTTTCTCAACTTCCTCGTCAGTTAATTCAAATGCCGCATTCATTATAAGCCTTGTTTTCCATTGCGGATCACCATAAACTCTTTCGTAACTGAACCACCGCATGTGTTTTATAAATACATCAGAAATTAATTTTTTTACGGAATTCCTGCGATTGATCAGCATATTGTAAACCGGTCCTAATTTCAGATTATTAAAATACAATAATCTTTGAATGATGAATTCCGGAAATCCTATTTTCCTTGTTAATCTTGTTAAGCCAACGGAGAATAACAACAAAACAAAAGCAATTAAAATATCAAGTGTTCCAAAAACAGATAAAGCGATGGTAAGTGTTTTAGAAGAAACTAAGAACGCAGAAACCATAGCTATAACCCCAATTAAGGCACTTGTAAGACCATAATATTTCAGACTTTCAAAATTCCAACTTCCAACAACCCGCACTTTATTTTCCGTATTTCTTTTATAGCTTTCCATCCGCGGCGGCGAAGCATCAGAAATTATATAAAGATCAACTGATTTATCATCATCAGAACGGAATTCCTTTTCATTCTCTGTATAACGTCTCATTCGTTCTTCTGCCTCAATTACTGAAGTCACACCCTGATTATCATTTATTGAACCATCCATCAAACCAACCGGGTAACTAATTTTATCTCCATCATAAACATGAGTAGGCAAAAGTGAAGGGTCGTTGAGTTTTTCAGCACCTTTATAAGTAAAATCATCCGGAAAATTAATTGGCTCAAACCAAAATGGAAAACAGCAGGATGCCGCAATAATATCAGAAAACCGGATCTCTTTTGCGACTTCAATAGGTATTCTTATTTTTATATTACCTATACCTGTTTCATCCACTTCTGTTTTCTTAAAATAAAACGGAAGGGCGTAATTAAATTCAGTTGCGTTAAAACTGATTTCTTTTAAATGAATATCAGGCTTCTCCTTCCAAAGCAACCCGAAATTTTCTGATTCAAATTCCTTATTAAAAATATAAGCAAAAGCATTAATGAGTGATCTGTGTTTTTTATCTTTCCAATTTGCATCATCAGCAAGATAACGCAAAGCCTCTGTCACGAGATCAAAATCATTCATAAAAGTGTACATGCTTTTATAAAAATCCGAAATGGTACCGCCTTTTTTTAAAGTGGTTACATATTTAACTCCTGTGAAAGTGCCTGCTGAAACCGTAGATAAAATACGTGTTCTCTCTAATAAATTTATTCCGTTAAATTGTTTGGCTGACAAATAGGTTAATATTCCCAAATGAAATGCAGTAGCTCTGAATCCGCCGCCCGACAATGAAATGGCTATGTTTTTAAATGGAGCTTTAGGAAGCTTATCTATATTTGAAACAGCCATTATTTATCTAACGGTTTTTATTTTAAAAGTTACAGTCATAAATTATGTTCACGCGGCAATATTTTTCTTTTGTATTTGATCATTTTAACTAAAGGTATATTTGAACTATAAGTTAAATTTATTCCTTTTATAAATTCGTTGGCCAACAAAGCTTGACCTAAAGCATTAGGATGAAGTCCATCCAACGAAAAAACGTTTCTTTTTTTGTGATCAAGACCAACTATTTCCGGATTGTAAGTACTTCTTGTTTTTGTACTATTCATCATTGCATTTACATCAACAAAAGCGAGTCCTTTTTCATTGGCTATTGTTTTAATTATGACGTTATATTCCCTTATGGCAGCTTTTATTTTGTCAATTTCTGAAATTGTTAGTATGTATTTTTTAGGTATTGGAGAAATGCCTTTTAGAAAAAGTTCTTTGTCGGGATCTAAAAGAATATCACAAATTATGAATTCCCCTTTTTTAATGTGACGAATATCCGGCGGATTTATTGTGGAATCGTAAATTACAAAAGGATTTTTTCCTTGCTGAAACGATAGTCCGGATTGCCCGTATTTTGTATTAAGGGTTAAAGTATTTACGTGGTTTATCTCCAAACCGTTATAAGGTATCGCAGTAAAAAATGGAATTGACCCCATATCAGGAATATTTGCAATTACACCCTTCGCCCCATTTTCAGTAAGCGCATTCACAATTGCCCTTATGCTTTCATCGAAACCTATACCCGGTGCTCCAAAAGATGGTGTTATCGAATCAGAAGTTGCACCCGATAAAGCAAACCTGAAAACATCGTTGCTCCCAATGAATAATGAAAAAAAAGTCGGCTTCATAACTAAAGCATCTGATAATATTGAAGCATGTTCAGAATCAGATGTCATTCTTGTAAAAAAAGGATTATAATTTCCTGTGCCGTTAGTAATATTACCGAGTCCGGGCATTACTAATGAAATAGCTTTTGCGGCCGGAACTCCCATATTATTAAAAGGACCCTGACTGGAATAATTATTTTCTGAAAAAGCAGACAGATCTCCTTGCTCTTTAAGGTAAGAAAGAACCTGATTTCCAAATTTCTCTTTTAATATTAAACGTGAATTTCCTGAAAAGCCAATACCAACTGAATCGGGTTTTATTAATGGCTGCTTAAAATCTCCGCCTCCAAATAATTTAAATTGGCTGGCAATTAATTTGGGATAAGCATTTTGCTGTCCGTAATAACATAAAGCACCATCTGTATAACCTGAAGTGATAGAATCGCCGAGAGCTACATAACGTGTTACATCAATATTCTTTTTGCTTTTGGCATTCATTTTTATTTTTGTTACTTATCACGAAAGAGAGATCCAACAAGATCAATATATTTTTGCATGGCCTCTTCCCTTGTTATTCCTTTTTTTGAATTCCAGGCATTGTATTTAGCAGCAGCGACGAAATCGAACATCGCTGGTTTCTCCGCGTTGATGTCGCCTATAGTAGCTTGTTTGTTCAAAGCATACAATTCAAGCATTTTTTCATTGGATGGTTTTGCCGCTAATTCCATCACATGTTTTTTTGCTGCTTCAAATTGTTCCACTAGTATTTCCATATTCAATTTTTAAAAAAAATCTTAAGTCAGACTGAACTTGCTGAAGCCTAAAAACAATATTTATTCTCAGTAATTAGTTTTTGTGCAACACTTTGACGCGCCGCTTTCGAATTGAAAGATTCTTGTTTAGTGAATCGTTTCAATCCCATCATCATCATTCGTAATTCATCGCCTTCGCCAAAACTATTTAATGCTTCCTTTCCACTGATCCAGATCTTATCACAAGCAGAATTAATATATAAACGCATCATGTTCAATTGCTCTTTACAAGCCTCTTCACCTTTCATGCTTACCAATTTTTCAACTCTTAACAGAGTAGATTCAGCAACGTAAGTTTCAATTACCATATCAGCAATATTCATAATTACTTCCTGCTCTTTGCTTAAAGTTGTCATTAATTTTTGAACGGCACCACCCGCTGCCAATAAAATAGCTTTCTTAAAATTGGCAATTAGTTTTTTCTCATAAGAAAATAATGTTTCATCGGCCTCACCAAATTCAGGAATGCCTACCAACTCAGTTGCAACTTTTTGTGCAGGACCCATTAGATCTAGCTCGCCTTTCATTGCGCGTTTTAAAAGCATATCGACAATTAACAAGCGATTAATTTCATTTGTGCCTTCAAAAATGCGGTTGATGCGTGAGTCGCGATAGATCCTGTCCATTGGTCCTTCTGCACTATAACCCATACCTCCATAAATTTGCACGCCTTCGTCAACGACATAATTCAAAGTTTCAGAACCATGTACTTTTAAAATTGCTGCTTCGACTGCGAATTGTTCAATGCCTTTCAATTTTGCTTTGGCTTCGTCCATACCATCTGCAATTAAAGTGTGTATAGCGTCTTCAATATTTTGTGAAGCACGGTAAATAGCGCTTTCAGTTGCAAAAGTCCGCGTAGCCTGTTCAGCTAATTTATAACGGATAGCACCATATTTTGAAATTGGCCTTTCAAATTGAATGCGTTCATTAGCGTATTTAACAGCAATAGAAATTGTATGTTTAGCAGCCCCCATTGCTGCTCCTGCTAATTTTACACGTCCGATATTTAAAATATTAACCGCTATCTTAAAACCATTTTCTCTTTCAGATAATAAATTTTCTACAGGCACTTTACAATCCGTAAAAAATACCTGGCGAGTTGAACTTCCTTTAATTCCCATTTTATGTTCTTCAGGATTCAGAGTTATTCCGCCAAATGATTTTTCGACTATGAAAGCAGATAAATTTTTATCATCATCGATCTTTGCAAACACAGTAAACACATCTGCAAATCCACCATTGGTGATCCACATTTTTTGTCCGTTTAAAATATAGTGTTTACCATCGGCTGATAATTTTGCATGTGTTTTTCCGCTGTTCGCATCCGAACCGCTTGCCGGTTCTGTTAGACAATAACAAGCTTTCCATTCACCGGAAGCTAATTTGGGAATGTATTTCTTTTTTTGAGCTTCATTTCCATAATACAAAATAGGTAATGTACCGATTCCTGTATGTGCCGAAAGTGCAACCGCAACTGAATGTCCGGTACCAATAACTTCTGTGGTAAGCATTGAAGTAACGAAATCGAATCCTAAGCCTCCTAAATTTTCAGGAACGGAAATACCAAGTATACCAAGTTCTCCGGCTTTATTCAAGATCGAAATCATTAGACCTTCTTCCTGCGAATCGATCTTGTCCAATCGCGGTGAGACTTCCTGCTCAATAAAATCCTCACAGGTTTTTTTCATCATTAATTGTTCTT
>DATMPR010000302.1:0-5106 GCA_035567575.1 Bacteroidia bacterium | reverse complement strand
CTTAATAAATATTCCGTCAAAAGATACGCCACGCATTCAAGAATGTCACATGGTTATTGGTCATACTATTTGTGAATTGGTTGAGATCAACTTGTTCCCTAAAAAATAAATAATGAATTCAAACAAAAGAATATTAACCGCAATAACGTTTCTTATTGCTTCTTTGTTAATTTTCCAGCCTCTAAATTCTCAGAATAAAAAGATCGACAGCTTACGTTTTATTTTTCCTTCCGTACTTGATACTTCAAAAGTTCAGATCCTCTGTCAGTTCGCACGCTTCTATACACCTAATAATCCGGATACAGGAGAAGTTTTATCTAACAAGGCTTTACAGCTTGCGAAAAAGATCAATTATCCGTACGGTATAGCCTACGCATACAGCAGTCTCGGAAGTGCTCTCACTACAAAAAGTAAATACGATGAAGCTATCCAAACTTTATTATTGAGTCTTAATATTTATGAAAAAATAAATCATAAAAATGGAATTGCTCATGTTTGTAACACAATTGCAAATACATATATCGGGCTCGGCAACAATGCAAAAGCCTATGAATATTATTTAAAATGTTTTAATATTTCTGATCAAAAACCTGTTAATGAACACATGCTCACGGTTGCTTCTTTCGGATTAGGAAGCGTTTTAGTAACACAAAACAAATCAAAGGAAGCCATTACCTATTTTGAAAAGGCGGTTAACGGTTTTAATAAGGAAGGCAATGCTCCTTATGCGGCGATGGCTATGACCATGATAGGCGAATCTTACGTTAATGATTCAGATTTTGTTTCGGCTGAGAAATATTTTTTAGAAGCGATGCCTGCATTAGAAAAAGAGAATGATGAATATGCAATTGCTGTTAACTGCAACAATCTTGGCGGAATCGAACTTCATAAAAAGAACTATGCAAAAGCGTTTTCCTATTTCGACAAGGCCCTGAAATTAAACCTTAAACGCGGCGCGTGGGATAATATACAAAACAACGCCTTAAAATTAAGTCAATTGATGGAAAGACAAAATAAATCCATTGAAGCGCTTAATTATTATAAAATGTATGTTCAGTATAAAGATTCTGTAATTAATATTGAACGGAATAAAGCTCTTGCAAATGCAGAATCAAAATATAGTGCTGAAAAAAAAGAACAGCTTTTGACTCTTAAAAACCTGGAGCTCGAAAAATCACGATCTGAAGTAAAACAACGTAATACGCTCATCTATGTTTTTATAGGAGCTTTTTTACTTTTTGCGGTTCTTTTATTTCTGGTTTATAACCAATACCGTCAAAAACGAAAAATAAATATTTTATTGGAACATCAGTTTTCTGAAATAAAAATCAAAAGCGTTCAAATAGAACAGCAAAAAAACCTGATTGAAGAAAAAAACAAAGACATAATGGATAGCATCAACTATTCAAAACACATACAACAGGCCATTTTGCCTTCCGAAAAATTAATTGAAAGCACACTTCCTGATTCATATTTCATTTATAAACCAAAAGATATTATCAGCGGGGATTTTTATTTCATAGAAAAAACGAATGAACGGATCTATTTTGCTGTTGTAGATTGCACCGGCCATGGCGTTCCCGGAGCCTTATTAAGCGTTTTCGCCCAAAACACATTAAAAAAAATAATCTCGACAAAAAAAGGAATGCCAAACGAAATATTATCCGAGATCTGTCAGGAATTTAAAACCAATTTATCGGGAAATAACAATTCAGCCTATTCTATAAATGATGGTATGGATATTGCCCTTGCTTGCATCGATAAATACGAAAATAAACTTTATTTTTCAGGTGCAAAAAACCCTTTGCTGTTGATAAGGAACGATAACATGATGGAATTAAAAGCTGATCGATGGGGCATTAGCGGACGCAATGAAGATACGCAGTTAAAATTTACACACCACGAAGTAGGATTAGAACGTGGCGATAAAATTTACATGTTCTCTGATGGCATTAATGATCAGTTTGGTGGCCCGAAAGGAAAAAAATTCAAGTATAAACAATTACAGCAGTTAATTATACAAGCCAGTAAAATGGTATTGGCTGAACAGAAAAAATTCATTGAAAATACTTTTAATAACTGGAAAGGTAATTTAGAACAATTAGATGATGTTACATTAATTTGTGTAAGTTTATAAATGATCAGCGAAGTCATAATATTAGCAGGAGGTTTTGGAACACGCTTGAAAAGTGTTGTTTTTGATCTACCGAAGCCAATGGCCGATGTTAACGGAAAACCTTTTTTAGATTATCAATTGTTTTACTTAAAACATTTCGGGATAAAAAAAGTAATTCTTTCGGTCGGATATTTACACGAAAAAATAAGTTCGCATTACGGAAATAATTTTGAAGGCATTGAAATTGATTACGCTATTGAAAATGCCCCATTAGGAACCGGTGGTGGAATAAGAATGGCTCTTGAGAAATGCAATTCAAAAAATGTTTTGGTTTTAAATGGTGATTCGTTTTTCGATATTAATTTAAATTCATTTTACAATCAACACCATACTTTTCTTTCAGATTGTTCTTTGGCTTTACGTAAAGTTGAGAATGCTAGCCGTTACGGCACCATTAAACAGGGAAGCAATTGTGTTATTACCTCGTTCAAAGAAAAAGATGAGGAAACGAAACCCGGATTAATCAACGCCGGCATTTACATGCTGAATAAAGAAGTTTATTTGCAAAAAACTAATCCCGGGAAAAACTTTTCTATCGAAAAAGATTTTTTTGAAAAGAAAATAAACGAACTTAATATTTTCGGATTTCCTTATACAGGTTATTTCATTGATATTGGAATACCTGAAGATCTTGAAAAAGCACAACATGACTTTAAAGAGTTTAAATATAGATAAGAGCTGGACTTTGTTTTTAGACCGCGACGGCGTTATCAATAAAAAATTGGAGAACGACTACGTAAAACATTGGATGGATTTTGAATTTCTGGAAGGTGTTCCGGATGCCATGAAGATACTGAATGGCAAATTCGGACACATTGTTGTTGTAACCAATCAGCAAGGAATTGGAAAAGGATTTTATAGAACTGAAGATCTCGAACTCATTCATAAAAACATGTTGTATGAAATTTCTTATTTAGGCGGACGGATCGATAAAGTTTATTTTTCTCCTTATTTAGATTCACTTAATCACCCAACCCGTAAACCCGGAACCGGAATGGCTTTGGCTGCTAAAAAAGATTTCCCTGAAATAGATTTTACAAGATCAATTATTGTTGGTGATAGCATCACTGATATGGGTTTTGGAAGAGCAACAGGAATGAAAACCATTTTTATTTCGCCTGAAAAAAATAATGATGATAAAATTGATTTTAATTTTCCTTCGTTAATTGAATTTGCATTAAACTTAGAGGGAAAATAAATTGAAAATATCCATTATAACTACAACCTACAACAGCGCTTCAACCATTGAACAAACCATTCAGTCGGTTTTGAATCAATCTTACACTAATGTTGAATATATTATTGTGGATGGTGGTTCTACTGACGGAACAATGGATATAATTACCCGTTATAAATCGCAACTTAGTAAAATAATTTCCGAAAAAGATAATGGTATTTATGATGCATTGAATAAAGGAATTGATCTGGCAACAGGAGATATAATTGGTATTCTGCATTCAGATGATTTTTATATTAACTCAACTGTGATCGAACAAGTAGCAAATACATTTAACCAAAACCAATGCGATGGTCTTTATGCAAATTTATATTATGTAGATAAAGACGATACGAATAAAATAAAACGCAAATGGCATTCGGGGAATTATTCTGAAGGCGCTTTCTTAAACGGCTGGATGCCGCCCCACCCTACTTTCTTCGTCAAAAAAGAAATTTATAATAAGTATGGCAAATTTAATTTACAGTTCGTAACCGCCGCCGATTACGAATTAATGCTGCGTTTCATTCATAAAAATAAAATTAAACTTAGTTACTTAAACGAGTTCATTGTAAAAATGCGCATTGGCGGTAAAAGCAACGATACAGTAAAAAGTCGTGTTACCGCTAACCTCGATGACCGTAAAGCCTGGGAAGCAAACGGACTCAAACCACGATTTTATACTTTGTATTTAAAACCGCTGCGGAAAATTTTTCAGTTCTTATAACAAAAAAGGCGGAGAATAATTCTCCGCCTTTTTTATTTATTATTCTAAAGATTTATCTGAATAAACTTACCGGTCCGTTTTTATTTATTGTTTTTCCATCAAAGCCTGTTGCTTTAATAAAGTAGAAATAAGTTCCGGCAGTAGCTTTCTGTCCGGCGTTAGTTACGCCATCCCATGATGCTTTTGGCCCAACAAAATCATACATTAATTGTCCCCAACGGTTAAATATTTGTAAGGTGATTTCTTTAACACCTTTTGATGTTATCGTAAATACATCATTCACGCTATCATCATTAGGCGTAAATACATTTGGTATTTCAATACTAAAGCCATCATCAACTATTATCACAATGCTGGCAGTGTCAGAACACAATCCTGAAGATGCTATCATTGTTATAGTATAAGTTCCGCCGGAGTTATAAGATGAAGAAGTATTTTGCGTAGTTGTAAACGTTGATGTTGTTCCGTTACCAAAGCTCCATGTAAATGTATTTGCGTTTGTACTTGTGTTTGTAAAGTTCACGGTTAACGGAGCAAATCCGGTTGTTACATCAGGAGTTATAGATGCAGTTGGAACCGCATTAATAACATCAACAGTACTCGTAGAAACACAACCTGTTGTTGGATTAGTTACAGTTAAAGTATAAGTTCCTGCCAGATTCACAACGGGTGTCGCAGTATTAGAACCCGAAATAATTCCGGGACCAGACCAAGAAAACGTTACGCCTGGATTAGTTGAGTTTCCATTTAATGTTACAGTAGTTGTAATTCCGCCGCAAGGAATTGCTGCATTAGCGCCCGCAGTTGCATTGGGAAGTGTTGAATTATTTGTGATACTATATTGAGTAACAACTGAACATCCGTTAACTGCATTAGTAATAACAACAGAATAAATACCTGCTGCAGTTGTTGAAATTGTTTCTGTTGAAGCAGAAGTTGACCAGTTATAAGTTACACCTGTGCTTGGCGTAGAAGTTGCATCTAAAG
>DATMPR010000301.1:0-2949 GCA_035567575.1 Bacteroidia bacterium | reverse complement strand
ATTCTTTTACGCTGCGTGCAGAACCCGTTGCTTTACCGTCAGCTTCCGTTAAAATAATGGTAGGTTTGTAATATTTTTCAATTAAACGCGAAGCAACAATTCCAATCACGCCTTTATGCCATGTTTCATTAAATAAAACTGTGGATTTTTTAAACGGCGTCATCGGATCATTCTCCAGCATTAAATGCGCTTCTGAAGTTGTGCCTTGATCAAGATCTTTACGTAAAGTATTTGTGTTATTAATGCTTTTTGCAATTTCGTTTGCTTCAGCTTCACTCTCACAAATTAATAACTCAACTGATTTAGAACCGTGTTCTAATCTTCCCGCCGCATTAATCCTTGGACCAATTACAAACACCAGCGAAGTAATATTTAAAGCTTTGGTAATTTTATTTGAATCGATCAACGCTTTAATTCCCGGTCTTGGATTTGAATTTAATTTCTCAATTCCGAAATAAGCGAGAATTCTGTTTTCTCCTGTGATTGGAACAATATCCGCGGCAATACTTGTCGCCACCAGATCCAAATACTCCAAACAAAATTTCGGATCAATATTATTTTTAATACTATAAGCCTGAATTAATTTAAAACCAATACCGCAGCCCGCTAATTCTTTATAGGGATACGGACAATCATTTCTTTTTGGATCAAGAACCGCTAAAGCTTTTGGTAATTGCCCGCCCGGTAGATGATGATCGCAAATAATAAAATCTACACCTTTTTCATTGGCGTAATCGATTTTATCAATGGCTTTAATGCCGCAATCCAAAGCAATTATTAAACCAAAATTGTTTTTTTTTGCGAAATCAATTCCTTTAAATGAAATTCCGTAACCTTCTTTATAACGGTCAGGAATATAAAACCCAACATTTGCATAAAACTTTTTAAAGAAACTGTAAACGGTAGCAACTGAAGTCGTGCCATCTACATCATAATCTCCAAAAATTAAAATTTTCTCATTGTTCTTTATTGCTTTATCAATTCGATCGATGGCTTTATCCATATCCTTCATTAAAAAAGGATCGTTTAGCTCATTCAGATCGGGTCTGAAAAAACTTTTAGCAAGATCAAAACTCGAAATATTACGTTGAAATAATAAAGAAGCTATGATACGGTCTACATTTAATTGTTCCTGTAGTTCAGCAACAGCCTGCGAATTCGCATTGTCGCGTATGTTCCAGCGTTTCTCCATAAACTAAGCTATGTTATGGTAAACGGCTACAACATCATCATCTTCCTCCATTTTCTCTATCAGGGTATTAACATCCGCTTCTTGTTCAGGAGTTAATTCTTTAGTTGTGGTTGGAATAAATACTTTGGATGATTCTTTTACATTATATTTTCTCTCTTCCAATCCTGCCTGCATTTTTCCGAAATCGGTAAAGGCGGTTTGGATAATTAATTCATTCGTTTCATCATCCCAGGTTAGATCTTCTGCACCGTAATCAATTAATTCTAATTCGGTATTATCTTTATCTAAACCTTTCGCATCTACTTTAAATAAAACTTTTCGTTCAAACATAAAACTTACAGAACCTGTCGTTCCAAAGGTTCCTTCGTTTCTGCTAAAATACAAACGCATACTTGCAACGGTGCGTGTTGGATTATCAGTATTACATTCCACTAAAACAGGAACGCCGTGTGGTGCGTAACCTTCATAAATAACTTCTTCATAATTCGCCGAATCTTTTTCTGAGGCGCGTTTTATAGCGCTGTCGATATTTACTTTCGGCATGTTTACTGCTTTTGCATTCTGGATTATTGCGCGTAAACGTGGATTCGTATCAGGATTTCCGCCTCCTGATTTAACTGCCATTGCAATATCTTTTCCCAGTTTAGTAAACGCTTTGGCCATTTTGGCGTAGCGTTTGAACATTGTTGCTTTCCGTGTTTGAAAAATCCTTCCCATGTCAATACAATTTTTATAAAATTAATTAATATTTTTATTTGCCAGCCATTGCTGATAATAGTCCCGATAAATCTTTAGTTAACTCGCGGCGTGAATAACGTGCGATCTTATTTTTGTCAAAATTAATAACTTTTTTATTATAAAGTGCCAAAATGTTTTCTTTTAGTTTTTTCTCGTCTTTAAAATCCGATATTAAACCGCATTCAGTCTCTTTTAAAATATCAGCTAAATCTCCATCCGGCGGACCAATCGCTAACACAGGAACTTCAGCCGCAAGGTATTCGAAAATTTTTCCGGTTAAAATACTTTTAGCGTTTTTGGTTTGGTTTACTAATAATAAAAGGACCTTACTTTTTTGTTGTTCTTTAATGACTTCGCTATGTGGTAAGTAATTTATTTTATTTACAAATTGTTCTAGTCCGTACGCTGCAATTTGTTCTTTCACAAAATAATCCACTTTTCCGACCAATTTTATTTCCAGATCTTTTTTAAAATTTTCATTTTCTGCAACAAGTTCTTTTAAAACTTTCCAAAGCACATCCGGATTACGGCTTTTCACCAATGAACCAATGTGTGCAATCGAGAATTTTTTATCCTTTTCTAAAATACCTTTATAAATATCATCTTCATCAAAACCATTTGTAATGACTTTAAATTTTTCGGGTTGTTTGGGATATATTTTTTTAAAATCTTCGCTCATCCCCTTACCAACACTCAAAACACAATCTGCATTGGTCAAAACTTCTAATTCTAATTTTTTGTGCTTGCTATCGGAAGATTTACTCAACATTAAATCTTCATAAAAATCAATGTTCGTCCAGGGATCTCGAAAATCCGCTACCCATTTTATATTGGGGAATTGTTTTTTTAATCCTAATCCGATTAAATGCATGGTGTGTGGCGGTCCGCTTGATATAATTACATCCACAGGATTTTTCTGGAGATAATCTTTCAGATATTTTACAGAGGGTTTTATCCAATATTTACGGGCATCCGGAATAAAAAAATTACCTCGTATCCAAACAGATATTTTTTCGCTT
>DATMPR010000300.1:0-4563 GCA_035567575.1 Bacteroidia bacterium | reverse complement strand
GATTTAAACGGTGGTTTCTTAATTAAGAATCAGGATCTGGCAACCAATCAGGATATTGAAGCTGATTATGCCTGGATCAATTTTTTCATGCCGTTTGATAATCCAACTCCGGAAGGTAATTTTTATATTTTAGGGAAACTTACCAACTGGAAACTGGATAAAGCAAACCGCATGACGTATAACTATAAACGTTTTGGTTATGAATGTAATTTATTCATTAAGCAAGGTTACTATAATTACATTTACGCTTTCTTAAAAGATAAAAGCAAAGCAGGCGATGAAACTTTAGTGGAAGGCAATCACTGGGAAACTGAAAACGATTACATCATTTATGTTTATCACCGCGCCCGTGGTACTTATTACGATCAGTTAATCGGGATGAGGAAATTTAATTCGAGAAAACCTTAAACAAATCTACGAATTACGAATTAGTACGAATATACGAATCGAACCGCTTAGGCATACAGATTAGTACATTCGTACTAATTCGTAATCCGTAGATCATTCCTCTCCTTTCATCGCTTTCGCGTAATCCGGAGCTTTAATTAATTTTTCAAGGTTGGGTGATTTTTCTATTCTGAAGAATGCATCAAAGTAAGCCTCTCCGGTCATACTGTCGTAATGAATGATGCCGTGACGGTATTGAAACATTTGAAAGCAATTTAATAAAACTAAAACGCTTAATGTTCCCAAAATAATTTTATTGCTGATCATTTTATTGATGAATACCGCCATTGTAATAATTAAAAAAGGATAAATATCAATCATGGCTCTTAAACCATACGAACCGCCATACCACCAGCACCACCACGATAAGATCACATAAGTGTAAACAAAAAATAAAAGTGTAACCGGAAAACTAAACTCTTTCTTTGCTTTAAATAACATGAATATTCCGATAACCGAAAAGATCATAATTGGTGAATAAAGCAGCCATCCTTTTCTGAAACCAAATAAACCTTCCGCTAAATGCGGGTGACCAAAATAAAATTGTTCGCCGACGTAAGAATTAAAAAAATAGTATCCGGTAATGTATTTCCAATACAATAATTGCGGCAACAAAACTAAAAGTGCGAGAAGTTTCATTAATATCACAAAATGTTTGAACTTAAAAAACAATAGCCACCGCTTACCAATATCAGTTAAAGAAGTAACACCAAATAACATTATAAACAAAACAAATAAAATATTTATGGGACGGATCAACACAATTAGGCCTATTACAAGTCCGACAATTATACTCGATTTTAAATCCGGTTTCAGCAGCCATTTTATGCTGTACCACATAAAAATACTCACTAAACAAAAAGTGTGCGTATGGCTCATCGCGCCATGAATGGAACCGTAATAAAAAAGATTGCTGCCAAACAAAACACAAAATAATGTGAAGGCCGTTACCTTTTCGGAAAAATAGATCAGTAATAATTTCCTTAAAAAAAATAAACCGATCGCTAAATAAAATAATCCGGAAAACTGGATCAAGCATTGATACGGTTCCGAAAAACCGTCGGCAGGATAACCAAACAGTTTTGCATACAAATGCGCAACTGTAAAAAACGGCAAATACATTACCGCCATTCCCATTGTTGTTTTAATTACGTAACCGCCATTGGGTGTTGTAAGCGGAAGGAACTGATGATTCGCTGCGTAATATTCCCGATTCTCATCAACAAACTTCAGACTCAGATCTTTTTTAATAAACGTTGCAGGAAGATACGAATAATAATAAGTTACATCCCAATCAATAACATTTTTCTTGTTCCACTTTCCTAAATTCATATTAACGAAAGTGCTGCTGAGAATTAGTAAAACAATAACCAATACGCTTGGCGTACGTTTAAAATATTTGATCAGGTTAGTCAAACCGCAAAGTTTTAATTGGAGTGATGCGGGTAAGAATTAATGTCGGAAAAAACATCATGAGCATGCAGCAGATAATAATTCCAGAATTCAATAACAAAATATAAAGACCATTAAAAATCACCGGGACATACTCCACGTAATATGTATTGCTGTCTAATTTTACTAAGTGTGAAAAATATTGAAGCAATACTATCGCTATTCCAATAATATTTCCAACTAACAAACCTCGCCACAATAATTTTAATGACACGAAAAAGAAAACTTTCCTTACGCTCACATTACTCATGCCCATTGCTTTTACTAAACCGATCATGTTAGCGCGTTCCAAAATTAAGATCAACAATGCTGTTATCATGTTTACACCCGATACCATTAGCATTAAACTGATAATTATTATTCCGTTAACATCAACCATGGCGAGCCATGAAAAAATATTCGAGTACTCTTCATTAACCGGCATGATACGGTAATTGTAACCTAATATTTCCTGCACGGTTTCAACATCCTTATCCAAAGTATTAAAATCATTTAAAAAAACTTCGTAACTGCCAACTTCGTTGTTTGTCCAATAATTTAGTTTTTGAATTTGTTTCAGATCAACAATGGCTAAATTTTCATCAAACTCTGCAAAACCTGTATTAAAAATACCACACACTTTAAAAGCACGTGAGCGTTTTTCCAGCTCCGCATATCCTCTATTTGCAAAAACAGTATCATCCGTTTTTTTGGTGGTGATAAAATAAGCCAGAAGTTTTTGTCCGGTTTTAATATTTAACCTCGCCGCTAATTTTTTTGAAACTAGAATTTCTTTGCTCACGCCCGTATCGGTATAAACCGGTAAACTACCTTCGCTTAAATATTTTTTAAAAAACGTAAAATCAAAATCAGTTGAAACGCCTTTTAATAAAACACCTTCATTTTCGGTTTTTGTTTTAATGATGCCGTTTTTAATAGCTGTTGCTTGGATGTGTTTAATAAAACCCAGATCTTTAAGCATTTTCAGAGTATCGGCGGGTAATTTTAAAGGATTAGGTTCGTTACTTTCATTAATATTTATATTGCTGATGGTAATATGAGAGGTAATTCCGGTAATTTTCGAAATGATCTCCTGCTTAAAGCCCAAAACTATCGATATAGTCAGGATCATTATACTTATGCCAAGAGCAATTCCGGTGATCCCGATTTTCACAATGGGTTTAGAAATGTTATTTTTACCCTTATTTGATAAGGTTATCCTGTTTGCTATGAATTGCTCAACACTCACTATACACAAAAATACTATTTAATGCGCAGGTTTTTATCCGTAATATTTGTTTTTACAGCTGTGTTATTAAGAGCGCAAAGTTTAAAAGTACTCTCTGAAACAGATGTCGTTACAGGTGCACATCAATTTGAAGTCTATTTACCCAAATTACTTAATAAAAAAGTAGCTGTTGTTACCAATATTAGCGGCTTAGTTGGTAAAACAAGCATAGTGGATACTTTACTGAAATTAAAAGTAAACATTAAAAAAATATTTGGTCCGGAGCATGGTTTCCGTGGTATTGCTGATGCAGGCGAAAAAGTAAAAAGTAATATTGATAAAAAAACAGGCATTCCGGTAATTTCTTTATATGGCTCGCATAAAAAACCAACGCAACAAGATCTAAAAGATATTGATGTCGTTGTTTACGATATCCAAGATGTAGGCGTACGTTTTTATACTTTCATTTCAACTTTAACTTATGTTATGGAAGCTTGCGCAGAACATAATAAAGAATTAATTGTTTTAGATCGTCCGAATCCAAATGGATTTTATGTTGATGGCCCGGTGATGATCGATAAATACAAAAGTTTTTTGGGATTGCATTCTGTTCCGTTAGTTTATGGTATGACGACAGCCGAATACGCACAAATGGTAAACGGTGAAGGCTGGCTAAAAGAAAAAACTAAAACATCAAAAAAAGACAGTTTCCAATTAAAAACAATAAAATGTAATTTGTTTGTTGTGCCCGTAAAAAATTACGATCACAATTGCACTTACAATTTACCGGTTAAGCCCTCGCCTAACCTTCCGAATTTGAATTCAGTTTTATTGTATCCTTCCTTAGGATTGTTTGAAGGAACAATTATGAGTTTGGGTCGCGGTACAGATTTTCCTTTTGAAGTTGTGGGACATCCGCTATACAGTAACAAAACATTTAGTTTCATGCCAAAAACAAATGCAATTAGTAAAGACCCAAAATATCATGATGAAATTTGTTATGGTGTTGATCTGCGGAACAAGAGTTTTACTCCCGAAGTAAAAAGAAAAATACAATTGCGTTGGCTTATTGATTTTTATAAAGACCTGAAAGACTCCACCTTCATGGATAAAAATTTTAACTGGCACAGCGGAAACGATGAATTGCAACAACAAATAAAAGCCGGCGTGTTAGAAAGCGACATCCGCCGCTCATGGCAAAATGAAATTCAGAAATTCAAAGTAATACGCAAAAAATATCTTTTGTATAAGGATTTTGAGTAAATTAGCTATGCGGATAAGGACGGCAAAATCACCCCAAGCCATCCAAATTAGATGGCATGGAGCGAAAAGTCATCCCTATAAGCTAGTTATAACTCATTGCTGAGGTGACATCACAATTAAAGACCTGAAGACGTTATTTAATAATAAATATTATGACAGTAAAAATATATTTAAAAATTCTAGGCACCATTTTT
>DATMPR010000299.1:0-4539 GCA_035567575.1 Bacteroidia bacterium | reverse complement strand
ATATTTATCCGTTGCTTTTTGTTTTGTCATTTGAAAAGCAAAGAGTGACAATCCCAAAGTTGCAACATCGCTTAAATTATGTCCGGCATCAGAAAGTAACGCTAATGAGTTTGTAAGAAAACCTGTTGTAAATTCAACAATGACAAATACTGTATTTAAGACAATGCCAACAATAAAAGCTTTACTGACAGAATTTAGTTCTGAACTGTGATGATGATGTGAGTGATCGTGTTGCATTGCAGATTTATTCCCTTATAAAGGTATTTAATTTTACGATTAAATTTTATTTCCGGATCAGAAGTTTTAAAAATTATCAAAATAAGAGACTTTTTCGCTTTTTGGTTATTAAAAGTTCAGGGGGGAATTCTGGCATATCCAAGTAGTATTTTATCTTATTTAATTCTGCGTTTAACTATGCTGAAAAAACAAACGAAGAGGCACGGGTTTTGATGATTTGTTTTATAAATAATTAAATCATGAAAGCGATCAAATTAACTGCAATTGCAGCCATGTTATCTTTAGCATTCTCTTGCAATAAAGGGAAAATAAAACCGGTTCCTATTGTGAATTATGAGCAAACATTCCGAGATCCTGCTAAGATCATAAAAACCAATGCACAAAACGATAAACAATCTCCGCTTTTACAAAACCCGGAGAGAGAAAATAAAGGCGTTTGGGGTGATGATCAATTTCCTGCATTTCAAAATCCGGAAAAGATCATCAGATAAAGCTAATTGCGATTATTTTAGAGGAAGACATCAAGTTTGTTCACTCAACATTTAACTTTTTAAAATCCCAAATTAATTGTAAATTTGAGAATGAAGGTTAAATATTACACGTCTGTAGTTGACATAATGAACAAAAGAAATATTTCCGCATTGATCTTTATTAACTTATTTTTAATTGCATTTTTTTCTTCCGCGCAAAATCCAAAAGAAGATTCACTTTTAAAACTGGCGCTAAAAGTTACCGATAACGAAAAGCCGGCTTTGTATAATCAACTTGCAGCTCTCTTCAGAACCAATGATCCCGATAAAACAATTGACTACGCCAACAAAGCAGTTCAATTCGCTGTTATTTCCGATAATAAAAAAGAAAAAGGATATGCACTTTCCAGTCTTGGATTTGCGTGGATGATCAAAGGAAATACTGATTCAGCTACTGTTGTTGAATCACAGGCAATAAGCATCGGAAAAGAACTTAATGATCCGAAATTACTTGGAGCTTGTTATAATACACTGGGTCTTCTGAATGAAAAGACGGGTAATATCGATAAGTCAACCGATAATTATTTGCAGGCTCTTCATTACCGTGAACTTGCGAAAGATACCAACGGTATGGCGGCCACATTAAATAACATGGGACAAAGTTATCGTGTTGCCAGTTTGTATTTGAAAGCGCTTGAGAGTCTGCAAAAAGCGGAAAGTTTATATTTAAGTACCGGAAATAAAAACGGACTGGGAAGTGCTTATGCTAATATTGGCGGCGTTTATCTTGAAACAAAAAAATACAGCAAGGCCATTCATTATTTTGAAAAAGCGCTTAAACTGCGGAAGGAAACACATAACAATCGCGGTCTCTCTATTGTACTCTCAAACCTTGCGGAGCTTTATTTTACTATAGAACAGCACGAAAAATCTATTAAGTTCGCGCATGAATCTATTGAACTTTCTAAAACTATTAGTGATCCGGAACTATTCGTTGCAGGTCATATGGTTTTAGCAAAGGCATTTGCAAAACTTAATAAACTGGATTCTGCCGAGATCGCTATTCTTCCCGCTATTGATTCATCAAGGGTGCATGACATAAAATTAAAATTAGCAGGTGCTGAACAAGTGTATAGCGATATACTTTTAAAAATGGGAAAGCCTGTTGAAGCTTACGCTCATTTAACTAAAGCATTAGAAACTAAAGATTCTATTTTCACCAACAAAGCCAGCGAAAAAATAGCTTTTTTGCAAACGGAAATAGAAAAACAAAAGCGGGAAAGTGAAGTACAGCTTATCGAACAAAAAGACAAAGAACAAAAAATAATTTTGAGCTTAGGAATATTAATGTTGTTGGTGATGGCACTTTTTCTTTTTAACCGTTATCGTTTTAAGAACCGTGCTGCTGAAACACTTCAAAAACAAAACATGATCATTGAACAGAAAAATAAAGAGATCGGTGATAGCATTAATTACGCCAAGAGGATCCAATCTGCACTTTTACCACTGGTGAAAGATCTTGAACGTGTTTTTCCGGAAGGTTTTGCAATCTACAAACCAAAGGATGTGGTGAGCGGTGATTTTTATTGGTTCTATGAAAAAAAGAAAAAATATTTTATTGCTGTGGCGGACTGTACCGGTCACGGAGTTCCGGGAGCATTTATGAGTTTATTAGGAGCAGATAAATTAACACACGCTGTTGTAGATAAAAATTTAGATCGCCCTTCCGAAATTCTCTCCGAATTAAATAATGGTATCAAAGCTATTTTAAAACAAAACGAAAGTGACTCTGAATTACGCGATGGAATGGATATTGCATTATGTAGTTTTGAATTTACCCCTCAGGGCGCAACACTCGAATACGCGGGTGCTAACCGTCCGCTTTATATTATCAAAAAAGGCGAATTAAAAGAATTCTCACCTACTAAAGCTTCAATTGGCGGTTTAACAACAAATAACTTCACCTTTGCAAATCATACTGTTCAGTTAGAAAAAGGTGACACCATATACATGTTTTCGGATGGGTTTGTAGATCAGTTCGGCGGACCGAAAGAAAAAAAATTCTCGAGTAAAAGATTAAAAGAACTATTGTTAAGCATTGATCACATGCCGATGCAAGAACAGGAAAAAGAATTACTCCGTATGTATAACGAATGGATCACTTTTTCAAATAAAAAATTCGAGCAGGTAGATGATGTTCTGTTAATGGGTATAAGAGCATAGGATCTCCCGTTTAAAATTCACGTTTTCTTAATTAATTGTTAATTGAAATCCTTTCTTATCCCCTCTATTTTGTTAGATTTGTAGCTCTAAAATTTTAATTATGAACGCAGCAGCAAACAAAGGTCCGATCTCGAAATTCGTTGAACATCACTATAAACATTTTAACGCAGCAGCTTTAGTTGATGCTGCTAAAGGTTATGAAACACATCTTACTGAAGGCGGTAAAATGATGGTAACTCTTGCCGGTGCCATGAGTACGGCTGAACTTGGAAAATCATTAGCAGAAATGATCCGTAAAGGAAAAATTGATATTATCTCATGCACAGGCGCAAACCTCGAAGAAGATATTATGAATCTTGTAGCGCATAGTCATTACAAACGTGTGCCAAATTACCGCGATCTGTCGCCGCAAGACGAATGGGATCTTTTAGAAAATCATTTCAATAGAGTTACTGATACTTGCATTCCTGAAGAAGAAGCTTTCCGCCGTTTACAAAAACACATTTATAAGATCTGGAAAGATGCAGATGCTGCAGGAGAAAGATATTTTCCGCATGAATACATGTACAAAATTTTATTGAGCGGTGAATTAAAACAGTATTACGAAATTGATCCGAAAGACAGCTGGATGTTAGCTGCTGCAGAAAAAAATTTACCGATTGTTGTGCCGGGTTGGGAAGACAGCACGATGGGAAATATTTTCGCGTCGTATGTAATTAAAGGAGATATTAAAGCAAGCACCATGAAAAGCGGGATCGAATATATGGCTTGGTTAGCCGATTGGTATCCGAAAAATTCAGGCGGAAAAGGTGTTGGATTTTTTCAGATCGGCGGCGGTATCGCGGGCGATTTTCCTATTTGTGTTGTGCCAATGTTATATCAGGATATGGGAATGCATAATATTCCTTTCTGGAGTTATTTTTGTCAGATCTCCGATTCAACAACCTCTTATGGTTCATACAGCGGTGCAGTGCCAAACGAAAAAATTACCTGGGGTAAATTAGATATTAATACGCCGAAGTTCATTGTAGAAAGTGATGCGACCATTGTTGCGCCGCTGATCTTCGCATGGATTCTTGGGTGGTAATATAACCTCACCCGTTCCCGCTTTGCGGGAAACTGCCTCTCCAAGGGAGAGGTATTCTCAACTAAGTAAATTTGAAAGCGGATTTATCTCTCCTTTGGAGAAACTGGTTCGCTTTAAGGCGAACCGGTGAGGTTAATAAAAACGCAATGTTTATAATTAAAATGCGTTCCTAAAAAGCTGCCACTTCTCTGCTGTAATTTTACAGCATGAAACGCTTACTTACCTACTTCATTCAAGGCTTAATTTTATTTATTCCATTTGCGATCACCATTGCTATTATTTTTCAGCTCTTTGGTTTTTTCTCAAGTATTTTTTCGGTGATCGGTTTTACAGAATACTCGGCTGTAAATACAGTGCTGGGTTTTGTAATGACGCTTGTATTTATTTTTGGAATGGGAATTTTAGCATCAACTTATATTTTCAAAAGTTTTTTTTCATACATAGAAGATAAATTAGAGCACGCACCTTTTATCCGTCATATTTATTCTCCGCTAAAAGATTTTACAAATGCTTTTATGGGAA
>DATMPR010000298.1:0-3273 GCA_035567575.1 Bacteroidia bacterium | reverse complement strand
AAAGCTGATCGTTTTTCCCAATTTTTTGCCATGAACAACTATTCCGCTAATAAAATAATTATAACCCAAAAATTCTGCTGCGCCTTTAACATCACCTTCAAATAATGCTTTCCTTATTTTTGTAGAGCTAATATTAATATCGTTTATTTCCTGGGCGGGAATTTCTTCTACTTCAAAACCATATTTACCGGCAGCAGTTTTAAATGTATTTATATCACCCTTTCTATCCTTACCAAACTTATGATCATAACCAATTACAAGTGTTTTTACCTTCAGTTTATCGACTAAAATTTCCTTAATAAATTTTTCAGGTTCAATTTGAGCAAATTCTTTTGTAAAAGGATAAACAATTAAAATATCGATGCCTTGCACTTTAAAAAGTTCCATTTTCTCTTCCAGATCTGAGAGCAATTGCAAATCACTTTGATCAGGGAAAAGCACTTTCCTTGGATGTGGCTCAAAAGTAAAAACTATGCTTTTGCCTCCTTTTTGATTCCTGATCTGTATCAGTTTTTGAAGCAGTTTTTGGTGTCCGCGATGAACGCCGTCAAACGTACCGATGGTAACAATACTGTTATCGACAAAATTCCAATTTTTAAAGTCCTTAACTACTTCCATATTTCTGAACCAAAGCGCTAAAATAAAGCTTCCAAAGTTATTAACATATTTTTTATAAAATATAGAAAATTACATACATTTGCACCCAAATTTTAGAAACGTATTTTCATGTCAAAACAAACCGGAAAAATAACACAGGTAATTGGTCCTGTAGTAGATGTTAGATTTGATTTAGAAGGTGGTAAATTACCTAATATTTTAGATGCATTAGAAATTGTACGCGCAAACGGACAAAAACTTATTTTAGAAGTTCAGAAACACGTTGGTGAAGATACCATTCGCGCTATTGCGATGGATACTACCGATGGTATCAGTCGTGGTACTGATGTAATTTCTACCGGTGCTTCTATTATGATGCCGACCGGCGAAAAAATTAAAGGCCGCTTATTTAATGTGGTGGGCGAAGCAATTGATGGTATTAATACTGTTAGCAACGAAAACGGCTATAGTATTCATCGTGCCTCTCCAAAATTCGAAGATCTTTCAACCTCAACTGAAGTATTATTTACAGGTATAAAAGTAATTGACCTTATTGAACCATACGCAAAAGGCGGTAAAATTGGATTATTCGGTGGTGCTGGTGTAGGTAAAACAGTTTTGATCCAGGAGTTAATTAATAATATTGCAAAAGGTCACTCAGGTTATTCTGTATTTGCAGGGGTAGGCGAGCGCTCCCGCGAAGGAAACGATCTGTTACGCGAGATGATCGAATCGGGTATTGTAAAATACGGCGACGAATTCAAACACTCAATGGAAAAAGGGGGCTGGGATCTGTCGAAAGTTGATCTCAATGAACTAGCAAAATCGCAAGCAACATTTGTGTTCGGGCAAATGAACGAGCCTCCGGGAGCACGTGCGCGCGTGGCTTTATCAGGATTAACAATGGCTGAGTATTTCCGCGACGGTGGTGGTACCGGTCAGGGTAAAGATATTTTATTTTTTATTGATAATATTTTCCGTTTTACACAAGCAGGTTCAGAGGTATCAGCCTTATTAGGACGTATGCCATCAGCCGTAGGTTATCAACCAACATTAGCTACTGAAATGGGAACCATGCAAGAACGTATTACATCAACTAAAAAAGGTTCGATCACATCAGTGCAAGCGGTATATGTACCTGCCGATGACTTAACTGACCCTGCTCCTGCAACAACATTTGCCCACTTAGATGCAACAACTGTATTAAGCCGTAAAATTGCTGAGTTAGGAATTTATCCTGCTGTAGATCCTTTGGATTCCACATCACGTATTTTAACTGCAGCTGTTTTAGGGGATGCGCATTATAACTGTGCTCAGCGTGTGAAAGGAATTTTACAGCGTTATAAAGAGTTACAGGATATTATTGCCATTCTAGGTATGGACGAATTAAGTGAAGAAGATAAATTAGTTGTTCACCGTGCACGCCGTGTTCAGCGTTTCTTATCGCAGCCATTCCATGTTGCAGAACAATTTACAGGATTAAAAGGTGTGTTTGTCAGTATAGAAGACACCATTAAAGGTTTTAATTTAATTTTAGATGGTAAAGTTGATGAGTATCCGGAAGCCGCATTTAACCTTGTAGGCACCATTGAAGAAGCTATAGAAAAAGGCAAGAAAATTATTGCAGAAAGCAAATAAAATGAAATTAGAGATCATAACACCTGATAAAAAACTTTATGAAGGAAGTGTGAAGTCTGCTGTTTTTAGCGGATCAGACGGTTCATTTGGTGTTTTAAATAATCACGCTCCAATTATTGCAAGTTTAAAAGCAGGTAATATTGAGATTGTTGAAGATTCTAACGCTAAACAAAGTTTTCCAATTAAAGGCGGTGTGGTTGAAGTTCTTAAAAACAAGGTGATCGTTTTAGCCGAATAATTTTTTAAACAAAAATATTTTTATAAAAACTGCGAATTTCAGGCAAAACTCCATGAACTTAAAGGGCATGTAATTTTGATAAAATAATAAATTTTAACAAAAATAATGCTGTTTTTAACAAAAAAAATCTAAAAATCCATCTAAAAGTGGATTTTTCATCAATGTAATAAAAGGATGGTCTTTTGGAGGTTTATTCTTATTTCGGGAAAAATTTACCGACTAATCCTAGCTCCATTTAGACCAATTAGTGAATCTTTGGTATTAATTAGTGAGCAGTAATAGGAAATATCATTGGTATTTTTAATTTTACGTCAAGCTATATGATCATGAAAAAAATTATAAAAATTTCAGTATTACTTTTTGTTTGTTGCTTTTTCAACAGTCAAAAATTGTTTTCACAGCAGTCAACTCGTTTTCAATATTTGAGTTATATTTTTCCCTCAGATTCAATAAGTGGATTTAATGAATCTGCTTCCAGTGCTGAGGCATTGAAGGGAGCGTTTTTTGGTATCGAGTACAAGGTTTTCATGTATCGTGCAAAACGTGATTTTATAAATAAAAAATTCGGTTATGGTTCAGCACCATCAATGGCATCAGTTGCAAAAACAATTCCTAATATAATTAATGCTGCTCCTTGTGTTAATGAAGATTTTGAATCTTCTCCTGTGGGCGCCATTACCGGGGCTCTGGCCGGCTGGAATATTTCAGATGGGCAAAACTCTACCGTTAATGGTTCTTGTACGTTGGTGGGTTGCTGTCCTACTTTTCCAAGTGCCAATTCCTGGATCGTTGCAACTCCT
>DATMPR010000297.1:0-4004 GCA_035567575.1 Bacteroidia bacterium | reverse complement strand
CATTTTGGTATTGCATTAAAAAATGTCGGACCAAAAATGCAGTATAAAGGTGATGGTTTAACTACTCAGATGACTGTTGCAAACAGCACGGCTTACTCAGGTCTGCAATACGATTACACAATTAGTAACCGTTCTGCAGGATTTGAATTACCTGCTTTAATCAACATTGGCGGCGCTTACGATTTTTATTTAACAAGAGATACTGTAAGCAGATTAAAAACACATCGTATTACTTTAGCTGCTAATTACACTTCTAACTCTTTTACTTATGATAATTATTGTTTTGGTTTAGAGTATTCCTGGAAAGACATATTAATGCTTAGAGGTGGTTTATATACCGAGAAGTATATTTTCACTAAAGGAAACGACAATTTAAAGGCACAACGCATGACAGCCTTTACAGGGCCAACTTGCGGTGCAACAGTTGAGATTCCATTTGGCGAAAAGAAATCGACTTTTGGTGTTGATTATTCGTACAGATTTACAAACCCATTTGGCGGTGTTCACACTTTTGGTTTTAGAATAAACCTGTAGTTTTTTATTTTTTAGTATTTTTATGAGAGTCCCGAGCAATCGGGATTCTTGTTTTTTTATAATTGAGCTATGGCTAATATCGGATATTACACAGATGAAGGATTAAAGCGACTAAAGGATGAATTACATCAATTAGAAACTGTAGAACGCAAAAAATGTACCTCTGCCGTGGCCGAAGCACGCGAAAAAGGTGACTTAAGTGAAAATGCCGAATACGATGCTGCCCGCGAAGCACAGGCTTTATTAGAGGTTAAAATAGCTAAATTAAAAGAGGTTTTGGTTAGCGCACGTTTAGTTGATGAAAGCCAGCTTGATTTAAATAAGGTGAGCATTTTAACTACTGTTAAAATAAAGAATCTTAAAAATAACGCTACCATGTCGTACACACTTGTCGCTGAAAGTGAAGCTGATCTGAAATCAGGTAAGATCTCGGTTGATTCACCAATAGGAAAAGGTTTATTAGGTAAAAAGGTAGGGGATAAAGTTGAAATTTCAGTTCCTGCCGGAGTTATTCCATTTCAAGTGGTAAGTATTTCTATTTAATGTCAAGTATTTTCACAAAAATTATTAATGGTGATATTCCTTGCTACAAGGTAGCTGAAAACGATAAGTATTTTGCTTTTCTTGATATTTTCCCTCTCACAAAAGGACATACACTTATAATTCCAAAAAAAGAAACAGATTATATTTTTGATCTGGATCCTGAAACCTATATCGGACTAATGGAATTTAGCCGTAAGTTAGCTTTAGCTATAAAGAAAGCAGTCCCCTGCAATAGAATTTCTGTAAGCGTGATTGGATTAGAAGTGCCTCACGCGCATGTACATTTAATTCCTATCAATTCAATGAGCGATTGTAATTTTGCAAATCAAAAATTAAAATTACCGAAAGAAGAGTTTGAAGAGATTGCAAAAAAAATAGCTGCGCAATTATAATTTATTTCGCTTTACCAATTATCTGAATATCACTTAACGCTAATTGATTGTATTTAGATCCTTTGTAAGTATCAACAATACGGAAACGGATCCTGCTTCTTCTTGTTCTGTCAACTTTAAATTTTTCAAGATCTATACTTTGTTGTTTGTATGTATCCTGAAAAGTAATTTCCCCATAAGGTAGGTCATTAACTGTCATTATCATTTTTTTTACGCGTGAATATTCTTTCCAGGTTTGATAATCTTTTCGCCAGCCGCTAAAAAAATAAATATCGGTTACAACTGCAACGTTAATACCTTCCACTTCTTCCAAGTCAATAATAACTTCAACATCTTCATTTTTTCCATCACCTGAACTCATCCAGCAGGTTTTCATGTTTCCGTCGAGAACATTTATAGCCTCAAAGTTGAAGCCGCCCGAAGGTTCTGCTTTGGTAGTTGTTTTTACTTCTGCTTTGATCTTTAGTGTAATATCCTCTTTAACACGGTTATTTTTTTCATACGTATCCTCACCAATTACATCAAACTCATTTACTGCTGCGTCAAATAAAATTATTTCAAATTCACGTTGTGAAAAAGAAAATGATGCCATACAAATTAAAACAAATACCGCTGCTTTTTTCATTCTTAAAATTTAATTAATTCTTCATATAATTTTTTAACGGGCAATCCCATTACATTATAAAAACTGCCTTCAATCTTTTCGATCCCAATATATCCGATCCAATCCTGAACACCATAACCGCCGGCTTTGTCGTACGGACTAAAGTTATTCAAATAATACTCAATTTCCTCAAGCATTAATTTCTTAAAATAAACTTTACTTACATCAAAGAATAAGGTTTGTTTATCAGCGCTTTTTAAACAAACTGCAGTAAATACTTCGTGCATTTTGCCGCTTAAGGATCCCAGCATTTCTTTTCCTTCTTTAAAATCAGCAGGTTTGTTTAATACTTTACCTTCACACCACACAATAGTATCAGAAGTAATTAAGATCTCGTTTTTTTTTAATTTTTCAGGATAGGCATTTGCTTTTTTTTCAGCTAAATAAAGTGGAATTTCCTGAGCTTTTAAATTATCAGGAAAAGATTCGTCGGCATTAATTGGTTTAATTGAAAATGTAAAACCTAAGCTTTTTAAAAGTTCTTGCCTTCGCGGCGAGTTGGAGCCTAATATTAATTGATAAGGAAATGTTTTCAATTTCTCAATAGTGTTCATATATCAACTTAATAATAAAGGTGAAAGCAATTCCAAAAAGCATAATGAATTTAAGCAATAAACTGGCAATTTTAAATTGAAATGGCGTTTTAGCTCTGATAACCTGTAAAATTAAAATACACATCGGAATAAAAATAGTCATGATCAAATAAAACGAAGGCGTTCTTTGATGCCACTGCCAAAGTTTAAATATTGAAAAACCCAATACAGCAAGTGTAATAATGATAAGAAAAAAAGTAACAACTTTGGTTGTGATAATTCCCCAGGCAATTGGCATTGTTTTACAACCGGTTTGTATGTCGCCTTTAAAATCTTCCATATCTTTTATTATTTCTCTGATCAAAGAAGTCAAAAAAGCAAAGCCGCTAAATAATAAAGAGATCCCAAGTAGTAATCTTAATTTTTCAGGCTCCTGATCAAAAAAAGCTGTGTTAACGTGTACACCGTTTAAAGTTTCATAGGCTAATGGCATAAAAGAAATAATTGCAGTTAAAAAGGCAATCACCAAATTACCAGTGAGTAATTGTTTTTTAAAATGTGTTGAGTAATACCACAATAAAGTAATGGCGACAACCTGAAATAAAACCAAACGCAATGCAAAACATCTGTAAGCTAACCATGCACCAAGTAATAACCCAACACTGCTAAATATCAAATGGAGCAACATTGCGGTACGACGTTTTATTACTTTATCAATGACAACTGTTTCAGGATGATTGATGTTATCTGTTTTCACATCAAAATAATCGTTAATGATATAACCGGCCGCCGCAATTAAAGTAGTACTCGTTACCAATAACCAAAAAGAAACTTCCGAAAAATAAGTGCGTTCTAAAACGGATTGAATTACAAAATAACGCATGCAGCATAAAGTAAAGATCAGAATTAAAAGATTCTCAACCCTTATGAGTTTTAAAAAGGCAAAAAATTTATGTTGTAATAATTTATTTGTCACTACGTAAATATAACAAATTACCAGTTTGCAATTACCCAGGCACCTTGTACCCGCATCACCTGTTCAATAATGTCCCGAACACAACCTTGTCCGCCATTTTTGGGAGAAATGTAGACGCTAATGCCCTTAATTTCTGCAGCTGAATCATTCGGACAAGCAGGAACACCAACGCGGCTCATTACTTCGTAATCGGGCAGGTCATCACCCATGTACATGATCTGTTCGTCGCTTAAATTATTTTCGTTTATAAAATCTTTATAGCATTGTAATTTATCGTGTTGATTGATGAACAAGTGTTGTATGCCTGTTTTAGCTAATAAATTTTTAACCGCTACATTATTGCCGCCTGAGAGAATAACAAT
>DATMPR010000296.1:0-22477 GCA_035567575.1 Bacteroidia bacterium | reverse complement strand
ATGAACAAGTGTTTATGGAATACATTCGTCATGTTGAAGGGGAAGAAGACATGAATGTTCGAGAGATTTTGGAAATTAAAAATGGAAAAATTGTTGCTTCGAGAGTTTATCATGGATAACTACATGTACGAATATAACTTCGTCTGCTGGAATTTCTGATAAATTTTTGGCGTTTTCACTTTGAAGCGGTAGCCTAGTGCAAACTGTCCGTTCACATATTTTGAGATCATCATTACATCATTGCTTTTATACCAGCTGAAATCATTTACCGAGGAAAGTGTAACAAACCAGCGTTTAAAGTTTAGACCAATTGAAGCACGGAGATCTCCGGAGATAGAATTGTAAAAAGTGGTGCGGTTATAATGTAAAGTATCTTTACCTGCATTCTTGTATGTGCGCCATTGTTCTTCGGGTCCGACAAGCGCAGTTAAATTCACAAATAAAGCGCGCCATAAAACTAAATTAAAAGAAGCACCGCCGTAAACAGAGACAGCAGCAACATCCAAACCTTTTAAACTCGAATGTGTATCGTAAAATTTATACAGTTGTCGCGGTATCATGGAACTATCATTATTAATTGTGTTATAATAACCATTCGCAGTAATTACCCAGCTGAAACTGGATTTTATTTGTCTGTAAGAACACGAATAACCTGATTTAAATGAAAAGCGCTTGCTATTAGTAAAATACAAAAACTTCATTTTGTAGGAAGTGCTTGTCATATGCGGAAACTGAGTATAAATACCTGTCTTTGCAAAACCGGTATCGTAATTAGATGTATTCCTATTATAAAAACCCTGATAACGTCTGTAATTGGTTTCTAAGATCCATTTATTACCGCCCACGTTCAATCCTAAATTGAAGTGGTTTGTTTTTCCGGTCTTTTTAGGATCACTTGGCGGAATGGAAGCATAACCAAATGAAAAATTTATTTTGTCGTAGTTAACCTCAATCCCTGAAATATTATTGGCTTGCGCATAGTAAAGTATTTTTGATTTAGAAAGAGAGTCTTTCGTTAAAAACTGAGATAACTCTGTTTCGTAATGACGGTATGACTGAAACAAGGATATAATTAAGCGGGACTTGTATTTAACGTAATAAGTGCTATCCCAAACCTTTTGCGCCGAAAGAATGTTAACAGAAAGAATGAGAAATAGTATTAGTTTTTTACGCAAATGGTTTAATTTTACATTCAAATATAAAAAAACTTTCAACGTGAAATATTCATTATTCCTAAAATGAACAAACTTATAATGAATATTTCGTGACCTTTAAAAAATAATTAAATACGCATGAAACTACAAGATCATATTGATAGAATTCTGGACGGAATAATTCAATTCTTACCGCATATTGTTTCGGCACTGTTAGTGCTTATTATCGGGCTTTGGGTTATTCAGCGCATTGCTTGTATAGCAAATAAAACTTTTGAAAGGAGAAACTTGGATGTATCTCTCCGCACTTTCTTAAAAAGTTTAATATCCATCGGTTTAAAAATAATTTTAATAGTTACGGTGGCAGGTATGTTAGGTATTGGAACGGCATCGTTCGTTACTATTTTAGGTGCTGCCGGTTTAGCTGTGGGTTTGGCTTTACAGGGTTCGTTATCAAATTTTGCAGGCGGTGTATTAATTTTAATTTTCAAACCTTATAAGGTAGGAGACACAATTGAAGCGCAAGGACAAACCGGAGAAGTAAAAGAAATACAAATTTTCAATACCATCATGCTTACAGCAGAACACAAAACTGTTATTTTACCCAATGGCGCTTTATCAAATGGCACTATCATAAATAATTCACGCCACGGAAATGTAAGGATGGATATTCATGTAAACGTTTCTGCCGAAAATGATATTGAAAAAGTAAAAGCCATAATTTCAGAAGTAGTTGGACATAATCCGCTTATTTTAAAATATCCGGTGCCGGTAATTATGACATCAAAAATAATGGAAGGAGCAGTTACTATTAATGTCAGGCCGTTTTGTCATCCCGATAATGGTACAAACGTAATATCGGAGGTAAATGAGACTTTAAAGATTGCTTTTGAAAAAAATAAAATAAAACCTTCCATACAATCAAGAATTATTCATAATATTAATGTTTAAATATACTCTATGAAGAAATTAATAAGTGCGTTATTTGTTTGTTTAGCAGTCTCGGGCTTTTCGCAAGTAAGCTTCGAACAAAAAGCAAAAGTAATTGATGTTAACGCAAATTTTGGCGTGTATAACACAATTAGTTCTGATTCAACCGCAAGAGCAAACGGTACAACTCATTCGGATAAAGCAGCACCGTATGGTTTTGCTTTGGGATTTGAATATGGTGTTTTAAATTGGCTGGGTATTGGATTAAAAGGTCAGTTGTGTACATATTTAACTTCAAAAGATGCAGCAACCGGACAAACACCAAAAGCACAAGCGAAAGATTTGATGTTGGTAATAAATACTCACTTATTGCGTAAAAAACACATTAACCTTTTAGCAGGATTTGATTTTGGGTATTCAGGATTCAAATTTTCTTCTAACGATACAAAAAATTCAATTGCTAAGGGCGGAGGATATGTGTACGATTTGCATTTAACACCGCGCTTGTATTTTACAAATCATTTAGGAATGTATATGAATTTATCATACATCGGGTACGGTTATCCTGGTTTAAAAATAAGCGATAACGATCGGAAATACACTGACCATTTAAAATTTACCGCAAACGGGGTAAATGTTGCGATTGGTTTTCAGGTTAGGTTTTAATTCAGAGATCAAGAACAAAAAATTATTCAAACCTTAAACTTTCAATAGGATCGAGCTTGGAAGCGCGCTTTGCAGGAAGAAAACCACTCACTAATCCGACCACAATGCAAATTAAAGTCCCCATAAAGATCCAGAACCACGGTACAAAAAATCCGGTGTTTAATCCCATCCCAATTAAATTACCAATAATAATTCCTAATAAAATTCCGATGAGTCCGCCCATCACGCAAATGACGACAGACTCAATTAAAAACTGATTTTTAATAGCTTGTTGTGTTGCGCCTAACGCTTTACGTATACCAATTTCGCGGGTGCGTTCGGTAACAGATACAAGCATTATATTCATTAAGCCAATTGCCGCGCCTAATAAAGTTATAATGCCTATTATTGTTGCACCTAGTGTCACAGTTGCTAAGTTACCAATGAGCATAGTTGCTAAACTATCTGACTTAACAACATCAAAATCTTCATCTTCTTTCGCGTTTATCTTTCTTATTTTTCTGAACAAACCTGTTGCTTCACCAACAGCAATATCCATTAACCATGGAAATTTAGAAATTACATTCAGCGTAAAACTCATATCAGGCTTACCAAAATATTGCCGCGCATTAAGCATGGGGATGATACAAATTTTATCGCCGCCAAAACCCATGCTGTTGCCTTTTGTTTTTAAAACACCAATTACTTTGTATTTAGTGCCGCCGATCGAAACTATTTTATCAACTGCTTTCGCATTTTTTGGAAATAAAGAATAAGCCACATCATTACCAAGAATAACTAAATTATTACCGCTCAAAATTTCCGGTGGTGTAAAATTCCGTCCTTCTAATAATTCGTAACCTGATGTTTCAAGATAATTTTCATCTGTACCAAAAACCTGAATGTTAGGATTTGTTTTTTTAGAGCCGAATTTTAAACGTGCATTCCAGGAAGCTAAAGTGGAAACAGATGCTACACAAGGAAAATCGAATTCTTCTTTAAAACGCATCGCTTCTTTATAAGTGATCGACTTAAAGGCTTTTGGGCGCTTGCCATGCCGTCCAACCCTCATTGTTGTTTCTTTATTCCGGATGGTAAAGGTATTAGCTCCCATTTCGGTAAAATTGCTATTGATGCTTGATTTAATGGCGTCGATAGCAGATAAAATTCCGACTAAGGCCATAATGCCAATGGCAATAATAAGCATGGTAATAAGAGCACGTAATTTGTTGGATTTTATAGCCTCAAGGGCAATAGTAGTATTTTCTTTTAAGAGTAGCGCCATTTATTAATGTAAAGGTAAGTTTAGCTTTCTATGGTTATTAACCGCTTATCAAAAAAATGAAGAAAAATGCAAGTTATTTTATGGGAAAAACTGCCTTTTTTTTGTAAGTTTGTAGCTCTAAAAATCACTAATTATAAACTCATCCCGATAGCTATCGGGACAAAACTATATCCTATGGCATTCGACATTGACATGATCAAGAAGGTTTACGAAAACATGCCTTCACGCATTGAAGCCGCCCGTAAACAATTGGGCCGCCCATTAACTTTAGCTGAGAAAATTTTGTATTCGCATTTACATGCCGATCAAAAATCAGAAAATTTTGAACGCGGTAATTCGTATGTTGATTTTGGTCCGGACCGTGTTGCTATGCAAGATGCAACAGCCCAAATGGCTTTATTACAATTTATGCAAGCCGGCCGCCCAAAAGTTGCTGTGCCTTCAACTGTACATTGTGATCACTTAATTACAGCTAAGCAAGGTGCAAAAACCGATCTAAAGGTTGCGACTACAGAGAGTAAGGAAGTATTTGATTTTTTAGGGTCAGTTTCTAATAAATACGGAATTGGTTTTTGGAAACCCGGTGCAGGTATTATTCACCAGGTAGTTTTAGAAAATTATGCTTTCCCCGGCGGAATGATGATTGGTACCGATTCTCATACTGTGAATGCAGGTGGTTTAGGTATGATCGCCATTGGTGTTGGTGGCGCCGATGCATGTGATGTGATGGCAGGTTTACCCTGGGAATTAAAATGGCCGAAATTAATTGGCGTAAAATTAACAGGAAAATTAAGTGGCTGGACAAGCGCGAAAGATGTTATCTTAAAAGTTGCCGGTATCTTAACTGTAAAAGGCGGTACAGATAAAATAATTGAATATTTTGGAGAAGGTGCAATAAGTTTAAGTTGTACAGGTAAAGGAACAATTTGTAATATGGGTGCTGAAGTCGGCGCAACCACTTCAACGTTTGGTTATGATGACAGCATGGAGCGTTATTTACGCGCTACAAACCGCGCAGATATTGCTGATGCAGCCAACAAGATCAAAGAACATCTAACAGGCGATAAAGAAGTTTATGCTGATCCGAAAAAATATTTTGATGAAGTAATAGAAATTAATTTATCAGAACTCGAGCCGCATGTTAACGGTCCGTTCACTCCTGATTTAGCAACGCCGATCTCTCAATTAAAAGCAGCCGCTGAAAAAAATGGCTGGCCTTTAAAAATTCAAGCGGGTTTAATAGGTTCTTGTACTAATTCTTCTTACGAAGATATTTCACGCGCAGTATCATTGGCAAAACAAGCTTTGGAGAAAGGCTTGAAACCAAAATCGCCTTATATGATCAATCCCGGTTCAGAACAAATCCGCTATACAATTGAACGCGATGGTTTCTTGAAAATATTCGAGGAACTTGGCGCAACTGTATTTACAAATGCTTGCGGTCCGTGTATTGGAATGTGGGATAGACAAGATGCCGAGAAAAAAGAAAAAAACACGATCGTGCATTCATTCAACCGTAACTTCGCGAAACGTGCGGATGGTAATCCGAATACTTATGCTTTTGTGACCTCACCCGAAATGGTAGCTGCGTTAGCGATCGCCGGCGATCTTACTTTTAATCCGCTTACCGATTATTTAACCAATGATAAAGGAGAAAAAATAAAATTAGATCCGCCCGTTGGAGATGAATTGCCTAAAAAAGGTTTCGCTGTTGAAGATCCGGGTTATCAGGCACCGGCTGCTGATGGAAGCAAAGTGCAAGTGTTAGTTGATAAAGCATCGAAGCGTTTACAATTGTTAGAACCCTTCGCTGCATGGGAAGGTGTTGATCTGAAAGGATTGAAATTATTAATTAAAGCAAAAGGCAAATGTACAACCGATCATATCAGTATGGCAGGACCGTGGTTAAAATTCCGCGGACATTTAGATAATATTTCAAATAATATGTTGATAGGTGCAGTAAATGCATTCAATGAAAAAACTGATTCAGTAAAAAATCAATTAACCGGGAAATATGATAGCGTACCTGCGGTACAGCGTGCTTATAAAGCAGAAGGTATTGGAAGTATTGTTGTTGGTGATGAAAATTATGGTGAAGGTTCTTCACGTGAACACGCGGCTATGGAACCCCGTCATTTAGGAGTTCGTGCAGTTCTTGTAAAATCATTTGCGCGCATTCATGAAACCAATTTAAAAAAGCAAGGCATGTTAGGATTAACGTTTGCTAATAAAGCTGATTATGATAAAATCCAAGAGAATGATGTTATAGATATCATTGGTTTAACAAGTTTTGCTCCCGGTAAACAATTAACCGTTGTGCTTAATCACGATAACGGAAGTAAAGACGAAATTAAAGCCAATCACAGCTACAACGCTCAGCAAATAGAATGGTTTAAGGCAGGTGGCGCTTTAAATATCATTAGGGCAGGTGTAAAAGCTTAAGAATAATTCCTCAAATAAATTAAAGCCCTGTTGTAAAACGGGGCTTTTTTTGTTATCTTTATTTATATTATTATCCTATGAAAAAGATATTTTTTTTACTTATTATTCTTCCGTTTATTTTTCATGCGCAAACTTTTGTCAAAAACACAACAGGCCGTGCCTTAACGTTTAAAGAAATTCAATTACAATTTGAGACTTATAAAAAGAAAACGGATCTGACTAAAGTTAAACATTGGAAATATTTTAAACGCTGGGAACATGATATGCTATTGCATACTAACACTCAAGGTGAACCTGCAGGTTTTGCAGATTACATTAGCGCAGCCATTGATATGGCAAATTTTAAACAAGAGCAGCAAAATAGTAGTTTAGCTTCCACCTGGGTACCAACCGGACCAAATGTTCTCCCAAATAATTTAACGGGTTACATGGAAAATGGAATTGGCCGTATAAATTGCGTTGCATTCCATCCTACAATAGCAAATACTTATTTTGCAGGTGTTGCACAAGGCGGTGTTTGGAAAACAACAAACAACGGAACTTCATGGACACCTTTAACTGATAATTTACCAATAACGCGTGTCAGCGATATTTGTATTGATCCGGCAAATCCGAACACAATGTATATTTCAGTTTGTGATTTTGAATACATTGGCGTGAGTTTGTTTTTAAATGGAAGAAAACGCAACACACATTATGGATTAGGTGTTTATAAAACAACGGATGGTGGTTTAACCTGGGCAGCAACGGGTTTAACTTTTCAGCTGACAAACGGCGATGCCTCTTTGATCCGGAAAGTTTTAGTTAATCCAACTAACAGTAATGAACTATGTGCTGCAGGCGTAAGCGGTATGTACAAATCAATGAACGGCGGCACAACATGGAATAAAGTAATGGATTCTTTATTCTGGGATCTGCATCAGGATCCAATGACTCCAAATATTTTATACGCATCAACCGGTTGGGTAGCGACTTCAAATCTAGGAAACGCCGGCGTTTACAAATCAACAGATTTTGGAAATACCTGGGCAATGTTAAACACCAGTATGCCTTTAACCGGAACGATCCAACGTGTAAAATTAGCAATAGCGCCGAATGACAACAATTATATCTATGCAGCTTGCGCTGATATTAACCAAGGTTTATATGGAATTTATAAAAGTACAAATGCAGGTTTAACATGGACATACATTGCGCCGGTAGATAATGTTTTAGAAGCAGGAACGGGAAGCGGTTCGGGCGGACAAGGAAATTATGATTTAGCTTTTTTAGTAAATCCAACAAATAAAAACACAGTTTATATTGGCGGCGTAAATATGTGGGCATCTACAGATGGCGCTGCAACATTTAATCCTGTTTCGCATTGGACAACAAGTTATGGTCCGACCATTCACGGAGATTTTCATTATTTAGCTTATCAATCTGCGGGAAATCAATTTTTCGCCTGTAGTGATGGCGGAATGTACAGAACATCAACTATCATTCCGAGTACATGGAGTACAACAAGCTGGCCAACTACGTGGACAAAATTAAATAGTGGAATGCAAGTCACTTCTTTTTACAGAATATCAAGTTCAAGAAATGCAATGGGAAGATTAGTTGCAGGCGCTCAGGATAATGGTAATTTTTATTACAAAGGCGGAACATGGAGTACAATTTTTGGCGGTGATGGAATGGATGGTTATTTAGATCCGATAAATAATACAAACGTAATTGCTGCCAGTCAGTACGGTAGTTTTAATTTAAGCACAAACGATGGCGTGAGCAGTATTTCCCCCAATACAAATCCTGCAGGTGAAAATTCGGAGTGGACAACTCCTATTGTTGCAGATTATAATAATCCCGGAAGATTATTTATCGGTAATGAAAATGTAGTGCGTTCAACCGATAATGGGAATACCTGGAATTCTCTGACAACAATGCCGGGCGCAACGTCAAGTGAGATCAGCGCATTAGCGGTTGCCAATTCAAATAGTTTGGTGTTGTATGCGGCGAGGAGAGTGAGATATGAATTCGGTGTACCTGGAGCGATGTTTAAAACTACAAATGGCGGGACGAGCTGGACAAACGTAACTTTGGGTTTACCTGATAGCTTATATTATACAAGTGTTGAAATAAACCAAACAAATCCAAATGAAGTTTATGTGACAATGGCAGGATTTAGTTCGGGAAGAAAAGTTTACAAAACAACCAATGCTGGTGTTAGCTGGACAAATATTTCCTACAATCTTCCAAATATTCCGGTTAATTGCATAAAACAAATTCCGGGAACAAGTAATTTTATTGTGGCAACCGATATTGGAATTTATACTTTATCAGGAAGCTCGACAACCTGGGTAAATAATAGTTTTGGTTTACCAAATGTTATTTTAACCGACATTGAATTTAATTCTGCTTTAAACAAAGCTTACGTTTCAACTTTCGGAAGAGGAATTTGGGAAACGCCGCTAAATGTTTTAACAGGTTTGTCAGGAGCAATTGCGGATAACACACTATCGTTTAACCTTTTTCCTTCAGTTAATAACGGAGAATTTGAAATAAATTTGAATGTAAACGGTGAAAAATCAGTTGAAATAATTGATGTGATGGGAAAAATAGTTTATTCTCAAAAATTCAGCACCGAAAAAATTCCTCTGAATTTAAATCTGGCTTCCGGCGCGTATTACGCTAAAATAGTTAGCGGCGATAAAGTAGGTGTGAAAAAATTCATCATACAATAAACTTTAATTTTAAGAATTAATTACTCAAGTTACTATAAACCAGTAATTTGTTATCATATATGATAATTCCATTTACAAAATTATTTCCGGATACCCTTTTCTAATTTGATTAAGAATATTACATTAGCCTGTTGGATTATAGGTTTCCTCTTTTAAATAATACAATTTATCGACTATGAAGACTTTTGAGACAGATGTAATCAAGTTGACTTTATCTGAAGATGGCTTTGCTGAGCTGGTGGTCAAAGATAATTCTGTATATGATACAAAGGATATTATTGATGGCAAAGAATTTTCAATCTCTTATTTACCTGGAAAAAAAATTTATTTTTTATTGGAGATGGAAGGTGACGCGTATACCACAAAAGAAGCAAGGGAATTAGCTGCTGATCCGGAGCATGGAAAACATCATGGTGCTGTAGCCATTTATAGTGAAAAACTAGCGTATAAACTTTTAGGTAATTTTTACATCAGAATAAATAAACCCAAAGCGCCAACACGATTTTTCTCACGACGCGATGAAGCAGTTAAATGGCTTCGCGATCAAATGAACTAATTTTCGTGATATGAAAACTTTCGAAACAGAAGTTTATACAATGAATGTTCATGAAGATGGTTATCTTGAATTTAAAGTAAAAAAAGATTCTGTATTGGAGCCTGATGATCTTTGGTTATCGCGCAAACAATCATTAGAGTATGCTCCGGCAAAAAAATTTGTCGTATTAATGGAAGCACCCGATTTTTTTCAGATCGGAACAGAAACAAGAAGAGTTGGCGCATCTAAAGAGTATTCAAAAGATCTGATCGCTGTTGCTTTGTGCAGCAATAATTTATCGTTAAAAATTTTAGGAAGTTTGTATATAAAAATAAACCGCCCGCCTGTGCCCACAAAATTTTTTGATGATAGGATAAAGGCAGCTGAGTGGCTTAAGTCCTTCTTGTAACTCTCATTAAAATTCCGTAATTTTATTATAATGAGATTACGAATTATCATATTCTTTTTTTCAATTCTGATTTTTTCAATCAAAGCCCAACAGCCTTATTTTTCTTCATTAAATCAAAATTTACTTTCAGTTAATCCTGCATTTGCCGGAACGAACGATAAATTAAGAGTACAAGCAATTACAGGAAGAACAGGCTGGCCAAAATACGGTGTTGATAACAGAAGTTATTATGCAGGCGCTGATTTTTTAGCCGGAAAATACAGTGGTTTGGGATTGTCATTTAGTTCTAGTTTATATAATAATTCATCATCTTTTAAAAGCACAGGATCTGTTTTAAAAGAAATGCAAGTTGATTTTTCGTATGCATTGCATTTAAAAATAAATGACAAAATAAAAATTGTTCCTGCTTTTCAAGTATCTTATTTTCAAATCACTCTAAACAGTGCTCTAGTTACTTTTGATCCGAATGAATTCGCAAGAAGTCCATTTGCATATAGTACCAATGAGAATTTGGGAATTTTAACAAAACGTAATATAGATTTTTCTTCCGGTTTATTAGTTTACGGAAAACGTTTTTACGTCGGGGCAACTATTCTTAGTTTTACTCAGCCTGACGAAGGAGTGCTTGGTGTTTCGAAGCGTCCGTTTACTCAGATCTATCAAGGGAAATACAGATTTGGAAATTTAGAAAAACTAAATATTGATGCTTATGGTTTTGTTAAATTACAAAAGGTTTATGGTAGCTTTGTACAATACGGAACTTATTTGAATTACAAAATGCTTTCTCTTCATTTAGCTCACCGCATTAATGATAATTTAGTTTATAATTCCTTTGTTGCAGGAGTTGCTTTAAATTTAAAAGGTATGAAAATAGGATACAATAACAGATTCAATTACATGGATAATTTAAGTAACCGTTATTTTAATGAATTTTATTTAGCTTACGGTTTCGGAAAAAAGAATGTAGAAGGAGAACCGACTTCAATTAAACTAATTAATTAGTTTTTCTTTTTCAATTTAGAATCACAATTCTTGCAGTCGGGATAAATTAATACACCGCATTTATCCGGTAATTTTTGTACGTGACCTTCTTTATCTTCAGCCACAATTTCTTTAAAACAAACATTGGTTGCTTTTGAACGGCCCTTCGTTAAATAGTTAATTGTTTTTTTAGGAAAAGTATTTCCAACTATAGCCGCTTCAAAATGTCCTTTGCTATCCTGAAAAGTGATCTTAAAACTTTTTACCGCATCCATATAAGGATTTCCGTATTTATCCACGGCAAAAACCTGATAATTGGTTTCATCAAAATCAGCTTTAATAAATGGATCTTCTTTTTGAATTTTTATGGTCTCTACTTCTTGCGATGAAAGGCGAGCAGGAAGCAGCAGGAGGCAGTAGCAGGAGGCAGTAATAATGGAAGTAAATATGTGTTTTAGAAATTTCATTTATATAAAAGTAGAGAAAAGTGATCCTTGTAAACCTAAAGAATAAATAAGTTATTTAAGTTAGAATGTTAATTGTACCGGAGCAATTCCAAAATGCCACTGCCTCCTGCCGCTGCCTACTTTACGAGAGTTCCATAAAGCTTCTCACGCTGTTCCTTAACAATTGCACTCTCTAAGTACTCATCATAACTACAAGATCGGTCAATAATTCCTTTTGGAGTGAGTTCTATAATGCGGTTGGCTACAGTTTGAACTAATTCGTGGTCATGACTGGCAAATAAAATAGTACCGGTATAATCACGCAAAGCATCGTTGCAGGCAATAATGCTTTCCAGATCTAAGTGATTAGTTGGTTCATCCATTATTAGCATGTTCGGGTTCACCAGCATCATTCTGCTGATCATGCAGCGTACTTTTTCCCCACCCGATAATACATTACATTTTTTTAAAACCTCTTCACCACTAAATAACATTTTACCTAAAAAGCCGCGTACATAACTTTCATCTTTGTTAGTTGAATATTGTCTGAGCCAATCCACTAAATTCAGATCGCTTTTAAAAAACTCTGTATTATCATTAGGTGCGTATGCTTTGTAAATAGTTGTCCCAAATTTATATTCACCGCTATCCGGTTTTTCAATTTCATTCAGTATATCAAATAATGCGGTAATCGCTAAATGGTTACGGCTGATGAACGCGATCTTGTCTCCCTTTTTTACATTAAAACTTGCTTTGCTGAACAAAACTCCCTCAACATTTGATTTAGAAAGATTATCAACTTGTAAGATCTGATCTCCCGCTTCGCGTTCTTGTCTGAAAATTATACCCGGATAACGTCTGTTACTCGGTGGAATTTCTTCAACAACTAATTTCTCTAATAATTTTTTACGTGAAGTTGCTTGCCGCGATTTACTTGCATTCGCGCTAAATCTCCTGACGAAATCCTGCAACTCAGTTCTTTTATCTTCCGTCTTTTTGTTCGCATCCGCGCGTTGTTTTAAAGCGAGCTGACTCATCTGATACCAAAAACTATAATTACCCGTGTAAACTCTTAATTTCCCGAAATCAATATCACAAACGCTTGTACAAACTGCATCTAAAAAGTGACGGTCGTGACTAATTACAATAACGGTATTTTCAAAATCAGCTAAAAAATTTTCGAGCCATGTGATAGTTTCAACATCCAGATCGTTAGTAGGCTCATCTAATAATAAAATATCAGGGTTACCGAATAGAGCCTGGCACAATAATATTTTTACTTTTTCTTTTCCGGTAAGATCTTTCATTAATTTGGTATGGAACTCAACACCGATACCAAGAGTAGTTAATAAACCTGCGGCGTCGCTTTCAGCATTCCATCCGTTCATTTCACCAAATTCCGCTTCTAATTCTGCAGCTTTTATTCCATCTTTCTCACTAAAATCGGGTTTTGCGTAAATAGCATCCTTTTCTTTAATCAGTGCATGAAGGCGTTTGTTACCCATCATCACTGTATCTATAACAGTGAACTCATCAAACTCGTAGTGATTTTGTTTTAGAACGCTCATGCGTTGTCCGGGTGTGATACTTACTTCACCTTTGTTTGGTTCAATTTCGCCGGACAAAATTTTCATGAACGTAGTTTTACCTGCACCATTCGCGCCAATAATTCCATAGCAATTTCCGGGAGTAAACTTTACATTAACCTCGTCGAACAAAATACGTTTACCGTATTGCAAACTAACATTAGAAACTGTGATCATGATCTTAAATTGGGTGCAAAGATAATAAAATAATGGGGTATTTTAATACCTTTAACCAATGAGATTTTTGTTAATTCTTCAATGGCGTCGAGAGGACAAAGCCAATTTACGCTACAATTTTCGATGCTTCAACTAATGTAGGAATACCATTTGCAAGCATTGGCAGTAAAGTTTTAGGAAGAGAAAAAGGGAATTATTTCTTCATTCCCAACCTGATTTGGGTAATGATCCTTTTGGTATAAAGCGGGAAATCGCCTTGCATCATCCAGTTATAATAACTGGGTTCTTTTTCAAAAACCTCAGTAACCGGTTTGTCTTTATGCTTGCCGAAACTAAAAACTTCAATGCCGTTTTCATTAAAAATTATTCTGCCGGCTAAATCTGCGTTTTTTGTTTTAGCTGTGAGAGTACTTAAAATTGAAATATCATTTTTTACAGGAATGTATAAATTGCCTCTTTCATCTTTTATTTCTGTGTTTTCGTAACGTTCTAATTGCGCAACAAATATTTCATAAGTCGCAATGGTATCTGCTTCGGCGCTGTGTGCGTTTATTAAATCCTTATCGCAATAAAATTTATAAGCAGCTTTTAAATTGCGCGGCTCCATAAAATGAAAAATATTTTGCACGTCAACCAGCTTACGATTTTTCAAATCAAAATCAACTTCAGCGCGTAAAAATTCTTCCACTAAAAAAGGAACATCAAATTTGTTGGAATTAAATCCTGCCAGATCCGCATTGCCGATAAAAGTTGATAGCTGAGGTGCGAGTTCTTTAAATGTTGGACAACCTGCCACGTCTTTATCAAAAATACCGTGGATTTTAGAAATGAAAATGGGAATAGGAATTTGTGGATTGACACGCCAGGTTTTTGTTTCGGTACTGTTATCTGTGTTTACTTTATGCAGACAAACTTCTACAATTCTGTCGCTCCCAATATTTAAACCCGTTGTTTCTAAGTCGAAAAACACAATAGGTCTTGTCAAATTCAATTTCATATTTTGATCTTTTCGGTTCCAAATCCCATGACTTTAGTCGTGGGTTAGGAGTTAAATGTTGTTTTAAGAAAATATTTTTAATGAGTTCAAAACATTTTCAACAGAGTTAACCCCTGTAAAAAATGAATTCAATTTATGTATTACTCCATCAACAACAGAATCCGGACAAGAAGCTCCGCTGGTAATAACAATTTTTAAAGGCTGTTTTGATGGAAGAAAATTAGTTGTGCTTACGTGTTTTTTATTAGGATAATCGAAATGATTTATTTTTGTTTTGCTTTCAATTTCGTTGGCTGATGAAATAAAATAAGTTGGGAATTTCCGTTCGCACAATTCCACTAAATGCGAAGTATTGCTGCTGTTATAACCGCCAACTACAATGGCCATATCAGCTTCAGTATTTAGTAAACCATAAGTTGCATCCTGATTTTCATTGGTAGCATAACACAAAGTATCGTGCGTATCTGCAAAATGTTGATTTATGTTTTCTTTCCCAAATTTCTTTTCCATTACGGATTTGAAATAATTTGCTATCTCTTCGGTTTCCGTTGCTAACATAGTGGTTTGATTGATAACTCCCAACTTTGCGAGATCGGTTTTAATATTAAATCCTTCGGAAAATTTTCCGGCAAATTCTTTTTCAAATTCCTGAGACGTTTTATTTTCAGTAATGTAAGACGCTAATTTTTTTGAATCTTCGAGATCCTTCACAATTATGGCTTTGCTATGCGTTGCGCTTCTCGAAAAAGTAGCCTTCGTTTCTTCGTGATTGTATTTTCCGTGAATGATAATAGTGTGATTTGTTTTTCCGATCTGCTCCGACTTTTTCCAAACACGCTCAACAAAGGGACAAGTTGTATTATATTTCTCGGTTTTAATTCCTTTTTTATCCAGAAGCTCTAAAATATTTAAAGGTGCTCCAAAAGCGGGAATTATAACAACATCATCAGTAGTCAAAACATCAAACGGAATTAATTGTTCTCCATGTGTATCCTGCAAAAATTGCACGCCGCGTTCGTTCAGATCTTTATTTACTGCAGGATTGTGTATCATTTGACTCAATAAAAAAATACGTTTGCCCGGATTTTCATCAATGGCTTTAAAAGCAATTTCAATGGCGTTCTCAACGCCGTAACAAAAACCAAAATGCCGCGCAATGTAAAACTGCACCGGACCAAAATCTAAAACCGTTGGTGAATTATCTTTTTTTCGGGGATCCTGTTCCTTACGGAATTGCTTTACTGCCAAAATGATCGGACTACGGTAAAACTCAGGAATCTGAAACGTTTTCATAAGGTAAAGGTAGCAAGTTAAAGATTAAAAGTAGAAAGTTTGGCCACAGATTTTACAGATTTTCACAGATAAAATAAGAATCTGCGTAAATCCGCGAAATCTGCGGCTTATTTTTTGTTACGGGGATGATAACTTAAAATGTTATCCCTTAAATACTGCCTGTCAAGGTGTGTATAAATTTCGGTAGTCGTAATGCTTTCATGACCCAGCATTTCTTGCACCGCCCGTAAATCCGCACCGCCTTCTACTAAATGGGTTGCAAATGAGTGCCTGAAAGTATGAGGGCTCAATTTCTTTTTTATTCCTGCTTTATCAGCCAGATCTTTAATAATTAAAAAAACCATTATGCGTGAAAGTGTTCCGCCGCGGTTATTCAGGAATATATTATCACCTGCATTTTTTTTGATGGGAAGATGAACGCGGACTTTCTTTAAATAATTATTAATTAATTTTTTAGCTGATTTACCAATGGGAACCAAACGCTCTTTACTGCCTTTTCCGGTAACTTTTATGTAATCTTCATTCAAATGTAAGTCGCTAATTTTTAATCCTACCAATTCACTAACGCGCAAACCACAACTATAAAGGGTTTCAATCATAGTAATGTTTCGTTCACCGGCGGGAGTGCTCCTATCAATTACCGAAACAAGTTTATCAATTTCTTCTATGCTTAAAAATACAGGAAGTTTACGGGAAGTTTTTGGTGATTCCAATAACTCGGCCGGACTTTGCCGCATTTCATTTTCCATTAATAAAAACTTATAGAAAGTTTTGATACCGGAAATAATTCTGGCTTGCGAGGTAGGAGAAAAATGACCTTCAGAGATCCATTTTACAAAAGTCTGAAGATCCTTCAACTTAAATTGTATAGGTGATTTATTATTTAGAAATGTTTCAGAATATTGCTCTAATTTATTAAGGTCATCGAGATAGGCCTCAATAGAATTTTTGGAAAGCGAGCGTTCGAGCTGTAAATATTGCTTAAAACGGATCTTATATGAATTCCAATTGCTCAAAAAATGTTACATTTACGCTATGAAGTTAATCATAATTAACGGACCAAATTTAAACCTTTTAGGGATAAGAGAGAAAGATGTTTATGGCGACCAGTCGTTCGAGGATTATTTAGAAATACTGCGTGCTGTGCATCCCAATGTGACAATTGATTATTACCAGAGCAATGTAGAGGGAGAATTAATTAACGAGTTGCAGGAAAAAGGATTTATTTACGATGGTATAATTATAAACGCCGGTGGTTATACACATACTTCAGTCGCAATTGCAGATGCTGTGAAAGCAATTAAAGCGCCTTGCATTGAAGTTCACATTTCTAATGTTTTTGCCCGCGAAGATTACAGACATGTTTCTTATTTAGGAAAAAATTGTATAGGAAGTATTTCCGGTTTTGGTTTGAAGAGCTACGAATTAGCGCTTGAATATTTCCTAAAAAAATAATTCCACCTTATTTTAATAATTCCGAATTTTTCAACACCGAGTTATAGAGTTCACAGAGTATTTCTCCGTGTCCTCTGTATCTCTGTTCCTCTGTGTTGAACTTACGCAAGTACATCAAGACTCCCAAGTCCTTCTCTTATCACTTCAAATTCGCCTTTACTACAATCAATAACTGTCGAGGCATAAATATTTCCATGTCCGCCATCAACAACCAGATCAACTTTAGATTCATATTGCTGATGAATTATTTCAGGATCGGAAAAATATTCCAGGATACTGTCACCATCATCATGCAAACTAGTTGAGATCAATGGATTTCCCAACGAATTAATGATCTCACGGCAAATAATATTATTTGGAACACGAATACCAACAGTTTTCCGGTCTTGCTTTATCATTTTAGGAACATTTGAACTTGCTTCTAAAATAAAAGCGTATGGACCGGGCAACGCTTTTTTCATCACACGGAAAATATGATTAGGAATTGGTTTTGTGTATTCACTCAAATGACTAAGATCGCTGCACACAAAAGAAAATTTCGATTTTTCGGGTTTTATATTTTTGAGTTTGCAAATTTTTTCGATGGCTTTGTTTTGGGTGATATCACAACCCAAAGCATAAACCGTATCCGTGGGATAAATGATAATGCCCCCGTTTTTCAGACAATTAACAATGAGAGCAAGGGTTTTGCTATCAGGATTGGTATCATTTATACGGAGTAACATTGTTACAAAGATAGGGTATTTTGAGCCACAGATTTCGCGGATTCGCGCAGATCAGATATTAGAATAAAAATCTGCGAAAATCTGTGAAATCTGCGGCTAATTTTATACCTTTAAGTAAATTTACATCCCATGGATCGTCGCGATTTTTTTCTTAAAGCTGCTATAGGAACTGCAGGATTAACTTTTTTATCTTCTATCGATAAAGTATATGCTGCCGAATTAGAAAATCAGGTTAACCGGATCTCAAATTTGAGTCCTGTTGCTGCTGCTTCTGATGAAGATTTCTGGAGCTGGGTTCGTGAAAGTTTTACTGTTTCCCCTAACATGATCAATTTAAATAATGGTGGTGTTAGTCCGCAGCCAAAAGTTGTACAAGACGCGCACATCCGCTATTACCAATATTGCAATGAAGCCCCATCCTATTATATGTGGCGCATTTTAGATCAGGGCCGCGAAGGTTTGAGAGAGAAATTATCAGAATTATGTGGTGTTGACCCTGAAGAAATTGCAATTAACAGAAATGCGACAGAAGGATTGAACACTGTTATTTTTGGTTTGAATTTAAAAGCCGGTGATGAAGTTGTTTTAAGTAAATATGATTATCCCAACATGATGAATGCCTGGAAACAACGCGAAAAACGCGATGGCGTTAAATTAGTTTGGATCGATATTCCGCAGCCAATTGAAGATGATAAAGCGATCGTGAAATTGTATGAAGATGCAATTACTTCTAAAACAAAAATAGTTCACATTACTCATCAAATAAATTGGTCGGGTAATATTGTACCAAGTAAATTAATTGCCGATATGGCGCATTCAAAGGGGTGTGAAGTAATTGTTGATGCTGCACATTCGTTCGGACAAATTGATTTTAAATTTAAAGATACAGGCGCAGATTATTTGGCAACATCATTACACAAATGGTTATGTGCTCCGTTTGGAAGCGGCGTTTTATATATTAAGAAAGAAAAAATTAAAAATATTTGGGCTTTATTATCAAGCACAGAACCCGATGGCAGTGACATAAGAAAATTTGAAACTTTAGGAACACGTTCATTTGCCTCTGAAATGGCAATTGGTGCAGCAGTTGATTTTCATAATGTGATCGGTCCAAAACGTAAAGAAGAACGCCTGCGTTATTTAAAAAATTATTGGTACGATAAAATAAAAACACTTCCTAAAGTTGTTCAGCGTACTTCGTTTAAACCTGAATATTCATGTGCCATTGCGCATGTTGGATTTGAAGGATGGAAAGGGGGCGATATTGAAGCTAAATTATGGGATAAACATAAAATACATTCATCCACTTTTGTTTATGAAAAATTAAACGGGATCCGCGTTACGCCAAGTGTTTATACAAGCACAAGAGATCTGGATATTTTAATTAAAGGTCTGACAGAAATTTCTAAAATGGATGCACCAACGGCTTCTAAATAAATGAAAAAAATATTTCTTTATTTTATTTCTGCTGTACTTGTCACTATTTGCATACTTTCTTTTGCAGATAAAAGCCCTGAACGTTTAGTTATTCTAACTGATAAAGCTCCTAAGCCAATTGGTCCGTACAGTCAGGCAATAAAATTGGGAATACTTTATATGTAGCCGGACAAGTTGGATTTACCGTAGAAGGAAAATTAGATTCAAGTTCGGTTGAGAATGAATGCAGGCAAGCCATCAATAATGTAAAAGCAATTGTTGAAGCTGCCGGGATGAATATGCAACAGGTGGTGAAGGTAACTCTATATGTAAAAGATCTAAAGAATTTCGCGAAAATAAATGAAATTTACGGCTCTTATTTCTCTCAAAACCCTCCGGCAAGGGAAACAGTTCAGATAGCGGCCTTACCAAAAGGCGCTAATTTCGAGATCTCGGTTATTGCCGTTAAGTAAATTTCTTTAAAAAACATGCAACCTTTCTTTTTTTTGCCGTATTTATGTATAAAGAACTCAAGATAATTTATGGGGGATAACCCAAATTATACCGACATCAATTTACCCATAATTGAACGTTGCAAAAAAGGCGAAAGAAAGGCTTTTCAGGAATTATATAACCTGTATGCTAAGGCTATGTTTAATATTTCGGTTAGGATATTAAATAATAGCGATGAAGCTGAAGAAGTGCTGCAGGATTCATTTCTAAAGGCTTTTCAAAAAATTGAGAGTTACGATAAAAACTATTCGTTTGGTGTTTGGTTAAAACGGATCGTGATCAACCGCTCGCTGGATGTCCTTAAAAAAAGAAAATTAAATTTTGTCCCGATTGATGAAGCAAATTATAAAGAAGAATATGAGGAGGAAGAAAGTATTTACGATGTTGAGGCTATAAAAAAATGTATTAGTGAATTACCGGATGGTTACCGGACCGTGCTTACTCTGTTTTTGTTTGAAGATTTTTCTCACAAAGAAATAGGAGAGTTATTAAATATAAGTGAAGGAACTTCTAAATCTCAATATAACAGGGCAAAGAAAAAATTAATTGAATTAGTTAAACAAAAAACTGTAAGTCATGATAGATAAATTAAAAACTTTCGTTAGTAACAACCGCGAGAAGTTTGACTCTAAGGAGCCAAAACAGGATCTGTGGGAAAAAATTGATGCGCGGATGGAAACTAAAAATTCTTTCCGGATAAGCAGTAAATGGTTATCAAGATTCAAATACATTTCTTTAAGCGCAAGCGTGCTAATTGTTGCGGTTTATTTTATCTCTAAAAACTTAAATAATTCTTCAGCAAATGAGTTGGCTCAGAACAGAAGGGACTCAGCGATGAATAATTCAGAAGAATGGGTTAAAGCCAATCAAAACCGATCCGAAACTAAACACAATCAAAATAATAACACAAATGAAGCAGGGGATTTTTCGGGTAGTAAAAATGAATCCACAAGTTCAATCGCTGCTTCTTCAAATAATAAAGAACAACGTGAAAAATTAATTCAAGATAGCATACTAAATAATAAAAAAGACTCAGTTGTTTTGAAAACAAAATCTTTGGAAAATAATATTTCAGAGCTGAACAAAATAAAACCCGAAGGCGCATCTCATCCATTACCTAAGGAAGAAGAGAAGCCAATAATCAATAACGAAAATAATTTAATCGGAAAAAACAAAAGTTTGGAAACTCTCGTACCTGCAGAACCTGAGAAAATGAATGTTTATAGCGGTACGCTTTATGATGGCTCTTATTTGTGTTCGATATTACGCGCCTACAAATTTCCTGGACAAGTTAGCATGGATGGAACAATGAGAACAACAGGATGCAGTCGTTTGGAAAACATAACGAATATGAAAGCAATTTGGCTGAAAGGAAAAACAAATAAAAGAATCACACTCGCAGTAAAAGAGGGATTTAAAAATATAAAGTTGGTGAAAAGTGATGGCCGTGAATTGCTTCCTGAAGCAATTTCGCATTATTACAAGGGACTTGGTGTAATATCCGGCTATACCGGAAAATATTTCAATTTGTTTTTTAAAAATAAGGTAGAATTGATTTTGTTTTTTAAGGATGCAGAAGAAGGAGACAAAATTGTGATTGATGGCACCATCGAAGCTGTGGTAAAAAATAAGCTTTAAGCAAACAATTATTTATTTATCTCAATTGAAAAAAGTAATTCTTTTAATAGTCATTCTTTGCAATTATTTTAACTGCAATGCGCAGAAATCTGTTTCCGGCAGGATCGTAGATTCTACAAATGTCGGAATTGAATTCGCAACAGTTGCAATTTTAAATACAAATGATAGTACAGTTATTCAAAATACCTTAACAGATGCTAAAGGAGAATTTAGCTTCAAAAATATTAATTCGGGAAATTACATTATTAAAGCATTTATTGTTGGCTACTGGGAAAATTATTCTCAAATAGTAATTGATGCAGACACCAAAAACATTCCTAATATTGTTTTAAGAAATGGTGGAGTAAATCTTAATGAAATAACTGTATCAACAATAAAAAAACTGGTTGAATTTAAAAACGGAAATGTTATTGTAAATATTGAAGATAGTCCGCTTGCCCAAGGGAATTCTGCATTTGATCTCTTATCGCGATTGCCAGGCGTTACTGTTGATGAGAATAATACAATTTCCATTCAGGGAAAAGAAGGTGTTAAAATATTGATCGACGATAGGATTCAGCAAATGTCGGGAACGCAATTAATAAATTTGCTTAAAAGCATCAGCGCTTCAAATATTGAAAAAATAGAAGTGCTTAAAAATCCGCCTTTAAAATTTGATGCAGCCGGAACAGGCGGATTGATCAACATCAAAACAAAAAAAGTTAAGCTTATTGGCTTTAGCGGTTCTGTTGATTATAATTATTCGCAAGGATTTTTTGATAACCAGGATGGCGGTTTATCCATTAATTATAAAGGAAAAAAATTGATTTTTCACAGCAGTTTAATGTTTGAACGTATGACCATGTATCACGATCACCGGTTTTATAAAAAAATAAAAGAAGACACAGTAACAACCACATTAGATAACAGAATGGCTAATTTTGATGGCGGCCGTACGGTATCAGGTGCGCTTGGTTTAGATTGGTTGATTAATTCTAAAAATACAATTGGTTTTAAAGTATCAAGTGATGGTGGAGTTGGTTTTGAAAAAGATATAGGAAATAATTATATCAGTAATAACGACCTTGGATTTGCCAGACTCCGTTTCAATTCTTTTATTAATAACCCCTGGCAATATTCAAATGTAAATT
>DATMPR010000295.1:0-3153 GCA_035567575.1 Bacteroidia bacterium | reverse complement strand
AACCAAAGTTGCTTTTAGTTCTTCTGCAACGCGATCGGTTTCAGTATAAACATCACCTTTAACGTTTAAAAACTCAACCGGAACTAAACCGGATTCTGCTTCAGTTTGTTTAACCAATTTGGTTAATTCTTCGTAGCGTTCCTGACCGGCTTTTGAGTAAACGTGTAAAATAACCAGTTTCGAGTGAGTGTATTTTGCAAGATTGTAGGATTGCTTAATTGCTAATAGAGATTGTTCAGTAAAATCAATTGGAATTAATACGATGCCTCTTTCTTTAACTTGCATAAGGTTAAGTTTTTAAGCCACAAAGGTATAAAATTTTGCGAATCTAAACGATTTGCCAATTTTTTTTGTGAAAACCATAAAAACTTACGATATTTGCACCCCAATTTAAAACTAAAAATATGGCAGTAAAGATTAGACTACAAAGACATGGTAAAAAAGATTCAGCTTTTTTCCACGTAGTAGTTGCGGATGGTCGTGCACCACGTGATGGAAAATTCATTGAAAAATTAGGCGTTTATAACCCTAGCACCAACCCGGCAACTATTGATATTGATTTTGATAAGATCCTTGACTGGGTTATGAAGGGCGCTCAACCAACTGATACTTGCAGAGCTATTTTATCTTACAAAGGAATCATGCTTAAAAAACACCTTTTAGAAGGCGTTAAAAAGGGTGTTTTAACTGAAGATCAGGCGAATCAGAAATTCAGCAAATGGTTAGAGGAAAAAGACGGTAAAATTGGTTCTAAAAAAGACCGCTTAGCAGGCGATGCTGACAAGAAAAAGACCGCAGTTTTAAAAGCTGAAGTTGCTTCTAAAGAGGCAAAGGCCGCTAAGATCGCAGCAAAAGTTGCGGTAGTAACTGAAACTCCCGCAGCGGAAAATACCGAAACACCTGCTGCAGATACAACAAACGAAGATCCTGCTTAATAAAAATAAATTAATTAAAGCCCCTGCAACCCAGGGGCTTTTTTGTTCGTATAAAAAACATAGATTTCCTAAAACAATTTAAATTCTATGCTGACTCTGATTGCGGATAGCGGTTCAACTAAAACGGATTGGGTACTTATTGATGATGAAAAAATCGTATCGAATTTAAAAACTATTGGTTTTAACCCTTATTTTCAGACCAAAGAACAAATTTCTTATCAAATAAATTTGAATTTAAAACCCTATTTAAAAGATTATATTTCTAAAATTGATCATGTTTATTATTATGGTGCAGGTTGTTCAAATGATGAAAATTGTAAAATCGTTTTAGATGGCATTCACAACTCATTAGATCTAAAAAACATTGCAATACATCACGATCTGTTAGCGGCGGCACGGGCCTTATGCGGACAAGACCCGGGCATCGCATGCATACTAGGAACAGGAAGCAACAGTTGTTTGTATGATGGAAAAAATGTGATTGAAAATGTTCCTTCGGTTGGTTATTTATTTGGAGATCATGGCAGCGGAGCAAATATCGGCATGCGTTTCATACAAGCTTATTTTGATAATGAAATGCCTGCAGAAATAAAAACTGAATTCGAAAATCAAGGATATCACCGTGAAGAAATTTTAGATCATGTTTACAAAAAAGGAATGCCCAGCCGTTATTTGGCTTCGGTTAGTGGATTTGCTGCCTTAAATATTAAAAATGCTTTTGTCCGCAAGCTGATAAAAAATTGCTTTTTTGATTTTTTTCACAAACAAGTTTCTAAATACACCAATTCAAAACAATACAAGGTTAATTCGGTAGGCTCTATCGGGTTTTTCTATAAAGATATTTTAACTGAAGTTTCTAATGAACAAGGTTATAAATTAGGTAAAGTTATTAAGTCACCGATCGACGGACTAATAGAATATCACCAAACAGTAGTGTAATGTTTTAGAAATAGCGGCTGTATCTACTCACTTTTTTCCGGATCCGGTGATAAAAAAAATCCTGAAATTATATTTTTAATTTCTGACCAACCTGAAGAACTTTTGTTGGTTTAATACCATTCTTTTTGCAAAGCGCATTAATGGTTGTATGGCAACGCTGGGCAATCCTGCCTAAACTATCTCCTGGCCTTACTCTGTAAACTTTATAAGTACCGCCCTTTTTTGTTTTTACATAACTGATCGCACCAACGTCATGGCGGTGACGCGAATGCAATGCTCTTAGATCATATTTAGTTTCAACATCTGTTTTGCGTAACGTAAATTCGTACGATTTTAAATTACCCGAAGCGAAATCAATAAAATCTTCAGTATCTAAAGCTTGTCCTAAATAACGCATTTCGAAATGTAAGTGAGCGCCGTAGGAGCGACCGGTATTCCCGCCAAGCCCTAAAATTTCTCCCGCTTTAATTTTTTGTCCCGCATCAACTAATAATTTTGATAAATGAGCATATACAGTTTCTAGGCCGTTATCGTGGCGGATGATAACAACATTGCCATAACCTTGAACATGTGATTTCGCAATTCGTACCATTCCGTCAAAAGCTGAAACTACCGTGTCGCCGATTTCTAAATCAATATCCGTACCATAATGTGGACGATATTTTCTCCATCCGAACTGACTGGTTATTATTCCTTTAAAAGGAAGTACAAAATTATTTTCGTTGTTATTTACAAGGCAAATTGATACAGAATCTGATTTAAAACAATCAGCAAAATGGTACGGATGAACAATATTTGTGTCCCAATTTGAATAAAGATCATTAGAAGGGAAAAGAATTAATGTGGTATCAGGGCTTTCCTCCTCATTTTCCAATAAAACAGTACTGTTATTAGCAGTTGTATCGGTACGTTTGGCCTTTGCTTTTTTATCGTCGCCCGGTTTATTACGGTCGTCAAAAACTCCCGCCGATATTGTGGTACAGGCGAAAACAGCTATAAATAGCGTCAAAAATAAGGTATTTGGGATGGCCTTCATTTTTCGAGTTTTGCAAAGTTGTATTATTTTACGAGAAAACCTAATTTAAAATATGCTAAAAAGCCTTAAAGTTATGAACAACAGGACATTTTCCAATTATTTTCTAAAATAACCAACCATTTTAGATTTAAATGCGTACAGGTTAGAAATATGAATAGCGGTGTGTTCAAAATCTAAGTGATTTTAACATTTTAAATGTATTTTATTATTCATATATTTACCACTTAGTGAAGTAGCTATTTA
>DATMPR010000294.1:0-5967 GCA_035567575.1 Bacteroidia bacterium | reverse complement strand
GGGCTTTTTGTTGGATTCCGTAACACAAAAGAAATTTGAAGTACAGCGTGCAACTGTAAAAAATGAGCGCGGACAAAATTATGATAACCGTCCGTACGGTTTAGTAAGTGAAAAAATCGGCGAAGCGTTGTATCCCGAAGGACATCCTTATAGCTGGACAACCATTGGTTATATTGAAGATCTGAATCGTGTTGATGTGAATGACTTAAAACGTTTTTACATGCGTTGGTACGGGCCAAATAACGCCGTGCTCACAATTGCAGGTGATGTGAATACAGATGAAGTTGTGAAATTAGCGGAGAAATATTTTGGTTCAATTCCACGAGGGCCAGAAGTAAAACCTCAGCAAATTACGAAAGTGACATTGTCTGAAAACCGTTATATTCATTATGAAGATAATGTAAAATTTCCGATGATACGTCTTGCTTATCCGACTGTTGCTGCACGTGCTGAAGATGATGCTCCATTAACAGTATTAGGTCAAATTTTATCAGGCTCAAAAAGCTCTCCAATGTATGAAGCATTTATAAAATCGAAAAAAGCTGTTTCAGCAAATTGTTTTCAATATAGCAGAGAATTAGCCGGGCAATTTGAATTTGGGATCAGAGCAAATGGCGGCGCATCATTAGCCGATATGGAAAAAGAATTAAAAACTACATTGGAGAACTGGGAAAAAATTGGCGCAACTGATGAGGATATTGAAAAATTTAAAGTATCGTACCAAAGTAGTTTATATGATGGATTAGCAACAGTGCAAGGTAAAGGTGCGCAGTTAGCAGCATATTACACTTATACCGGCGACGGGAATTATTTGAAAAAAGAAATTGCATCTTATTTAAAAGTTACAAAAGCAGATGTAATGCGTGTTTACAATACTTATATCAAAGGTAAAAACGCCGTTATTTTAAGCTGTGTTCCAAAAGGAAAAGCTGAATTAAAAACACATGATGAAACCTGGAAAATGTACGCCAGAAATATTCAGCAGGAAAGTGCAGAATATAAAAACTTAAGTTATACACAACCAAAAGATAATTTCGACAGAAGTAAAATGCCACAGGCAAAACCTGCTTCTTTAGTTCCGGTTCCTGATTATTGGACTGATAAATTAAGTAATGGAATTAATTTAATCGGTGTTAACAGCAATGAAATTCCGAAAGTAAATATTTTAATAAGCATGAAAGCCGGTCACCGCGCTGAACCAAATAATAAAGCCGGACTATCAAGTATGTTGGCAGATCTAATGCAGGAAAGCACATTACAACATAGTTCGGAGGACATTGAAAAAATGTTAGACAAACTAGGAAGTTCTGTAAATGTGAATTCTGGTAATGAAGAATTTTCAATCAGTATTTCATGTTTAAAATCGAATTTAGATGCTACTTTGAAATTAGCCGACGAAATTATTTTCTCACCGAAATTTGACAAAGAAGATTTTGAATTGGTTAAGAAAAATCAATTAGATGGTTTAGCGCAACAACAAACTTCCGCTGCTACTATCGCAAGTTTAATTTATGCAAAACTGGTTTATGGGCCGAATCATATTATGGGAATTAATGCAGATGGTACACCTGAAACAGTTAATGGAATAAGTTTAGATGATGTGAAAAATTTCTATAATGGATTATCATCAGTTGATGCATCTATCGCATTAAGCGGTGATGCAAAAAAAGAAGAAATAATGCCGAAACTTGCTTTCATGACAAAATTAAAAGCAAATGCGCTTCCTGTTTTAAAACAACCTGATGCACCCGCAATTCCAAAAACAAAAATTTATTTTGCAGATAAAAAAGGAGCGCCTCAATCGGAAGTTCGTGTGGGTTATATGACCAATATTCCTTATGACGTAACCGGCGAATTCTTTAAAAATACAATTATGAATTTTGCTTTTGCAGGAGCATTTAACAGCCGTATTAATTATTTATTACGTGAAATAAGAGGATTTACTTATGGCGCCAGAGGAGGTTTCTCAGCAGGAAATAAATATCCGGGACCTTATACTATCAGTGGCGGTTTCAGAGCTAATTCAACCGACAGCACGATAATGGATATTGAAACAGAATTAAAAAAATATGCTGATGCAGGTATTAGCGATGATGAATTAAGTTTTGCAAAAAATGCAATGGCGCAATCGGATGCATTAAAATATGAATCACCTTTCCAAAAATTAGGATTCGTAAAACGTATTTTAGATTACAATTTACCTAAGGATTATGTGAAACAACAAGCTGATATTCTTAAATCAATTACTAAAGCTGAAATTAATGATCGCGCTAAAAAAAATCTACCCTATAATAATATGGTTATTTTAATTGTTGGTGATAAAGCAACTAATTTTGATAAAGTTAAAGCTTTAGGTTATGATGTTACAGAGCTAGATCTGAATGGAAATGAAATAAAAGGACCAGTTCCTGTTACTAAATAGAACTTAAATTTAATCTCCGTTAAATAGCCATTGCATTAAATCGTAATGGCTTTTTACTTTTAATTGATCAAATTTCGATTTATTTGTAAATGATTGATTATCAAATAATTAAATATTTATACGTTTATTTGATAAATGTGTTTTCAGTCGGGTAACTAAAATAACTTTTCTCTCGGCATTTTGTATAGGGTTTTACCTCTATTTGTCTAAAATAATACCCTAAAAGCTTGTGAAGCTAAAAAATACTTCATAGATTTGCACCCCTAATTTTAGGGAAAAAACAAATATTTTAACACAGTGGACGCTTTAAGTTATAAAACAAAGTATGTTAATCAGGGAAGTTCCAATAAGGAATGGATTCTTGTTGACGCGGAAAATGAAGTAGTAGGCCGTTTAGCCTCTAAAGTGGCGTATTTATTACGCGGTAAGCACAAAACCAGCTTCACACCTTATGTAGATTGTGGTGCTAATGTGGTTATTATTAATGCAGAAAAAGTACGCTTTACAGGTAAAAAATTAACTGATAAAGAATATATCCGTTACACCGGTTACCCGGGAGGTCAGCGTTTTGCTACACCGAAATATTTATTAGGCACAAAACCCGCTGATGTTTTAAGTCATGCAATACACGGTATGCTTCCTAAGAATCGTTTAGGTCGTCGCTTGAATACAAATATTTTCATCTATGCCGGTAAAGAGCATAAGCATGAAGCACAACAACCAAAAAAGATAGATTTAAATACAGTTAAAGCTTAATTGAAAGAATGGAAGTAACTAATACATCAGGACGCAGAAAAACTTCAGTAGCCCGCGCTTACATTACAAAAGGTAAAGGTGAGATCGTGGTTAACGGAAAAGATTATAAAGAATATTTCAAAACCCCAACATTACATTATTATGTAACGCAATCTTTAGCCATTGCTAAATCGCTTGGCGAATATGATGTGAAAGCAAATGTAAAAGGCGGCGGAATTACGGGACAAGCACAAGCTATCCGTTTAGCAATTGCTAAAGCTTTAGTAGAACTTAATCCTGAACTTAAAAAAGATCTGAGAGCAGAAGGTTTAATGACACGCGATCCACGTATGGTTGAACGTAAAAAATTCGGTCAGAAAAAAGCACGTGCACGCTTCCAATTCAGCAAACGTTAATATTTTAATAATAGAAAAGAAATGCCTAGAACTTCCTTTAACCAATTACTTGAATCAGGTGCACATTTTGGTCACCTTAAACGCAAATGGAACCCGGCAATGGCTCCATACATTTACGCCGAGAAAAACGGGATTCACATTATTGATCTAAACAAAACCGTTGTGAAAATTGATGAAGCTGCTGATGCACTTCAACAAATTGCGCGTTCAGGTAAAAAAATATTATTCGTTGCTACTAAAAAGCAAGCTAAAGATATTGTTGCCGACAGAATTAAACCGCTTAACATGCCTTATGTAACTGAGCGCTGGCCGGGCGGTATGTTAACCAACTTTGCTACTATCCGTAAATCGATCCGCCGCATGGGCCAAATTGATAAAATGACAACTGATGGTACATTCGACAGCATTTCTAAAAAAGAACGTTTACAGTTTTCCCGTGAAAGAGCAAAATTAGAAACTCAGTTTGGTTCTATTGCTGACTTGTCACGTTTACCTGCTGCGTTATTTATTGTTGATATCACTAAAGAACATATTGCAGTTAAAGAAGCAAAACGTTTGAACATTCCAACTTTTGCAATTGTAGATACAAACTCAAATCCAAACGAAGTTGATTACGCTATTCCTGCAAATGATGATGCTTCAACTTCTATCGCTTACATTACTCAATTAATGGCTGATGCGATTCAGGAAGGTTTAGCTGAGCGTAAAGTTGATAAAGAAGCTCAGGCTGCTGAAGAAAAAGAAACTAAAGAAGAATCTAAACACGAAGCAGAAGAGTTAGCAGCAGGCCTTAATATTAAAGGCGCTAACGATGAAGAAGAAGGCGAAAAAGGTGCAGGCGGTAAACGTCCGCGCAAAAGAGTGAGCGCAGTTAAAAAATAATTTAATTATACATTTTTAAAAGCGGTCATTCTGGTAACAGGTTGACCGCTTTTTTTTGAGTGAAGGAATGAAGTAGAACAAGTTCACTTCATTCTAAAATAAAAAGAGAGACGCAACCAATAACAGATAACTAACAACTAATAACTTTAAAATGGCAATTACAGCAGCAGAAGTAAACAAGTTACGTACCCAAACAGGTGCGGGTATGATGGATTGTAAAAAAGCTTTAGAAGAAACTAACGGCGATTTTGAACAAGCGGTAGATTTTTTGCGCAAGAAAGGCGCGAAGGTTGCGGCTAACCGTGCAGACAGAGATGCAAAAGAAGGAGTAGTTCTTGCTAAAACAAATGCAAAGAACGGAATTTTAATCAGCGTTAACTGCGAAACAGATTTCGTAGCAAAAAACGAAGATTTTATAAAGTTCGCTGATAAAGTAGCAACTATTGCTTTGGAAAAAAATCCTGCAAACGTTGATGCATTAAAAGCTTTACCATACGAAGGTAGTCTTAGCGTTGCAGATAAATTCATGGAACAAGTTGGAAAGATCGGTGAGAAAATTGATATCGGTTATTATAATGCAGTAACTGCTGAAACAGTTGTAGCTTATAATCATCCGGGTAACCGTCTAGCAGTTGTTGTTGGTTTTAATAAAGCTATCGATGCTGAAGCTGCGAAAAATGTAGCCATGCAAACCGCGGCTATGGCTCCTGTTGCTGTTGATAAAGATGATGTGGATGCTACAACTTTAGAAAGAGAATTAGATATCGCACGCGAACAGATCCGTGCTGAAGGTAAACCTGAAGACATGGTAGAAAAAATTGCTGCAGGCAAATTAAATAAATTCTATAAGGAATCTACTTTATTAAACCAGGAGTATATTAAAGATAATAAATTATCGATCCGTCAGTATTTACAAAGCATAAATAAAGATTTGACAGTAACCGGCTTCAAACGCTTCTCATTATCTTAATAAATTTTTAATGATCCCGGCTTTTAAGTCGGGATTTTTTTTGCCCATTCGGCAAGCTCAGGGTGACAGATTGTGAATATTAATGAAGTTGCGGAATAAAAAAGGAATTGTAAATTTAAAATATGAAATACAAAAGAATATTATTAAAACTTAGTGGTGAAGCCTTAATGGGAAATAAAGGTTTTGGTATTGACCAGGAACGTTTATTAACCTACGCCAAAGAAATTAAAAGCGCACGTGATGCCGGTTGTCAGATCGCCATTGTAATTGGCGGCGGAAATATTTTCCGAGGCATACAGGCGGAAAAAGGCGGAATGGACCGTGTGCATGGTGATTATATGGGAATGCTTGCTACTGTAGTTAACTCAATGGCCATTCAAGCAGCATTAGAAGGTTTAGGAGTTGAGACACGTTTACAAAGCGCTATTAAGATGGAACAAATTTGCGAACCGTTTATAAGAAGAAAAGCTGTACGGCATTTAGAAAAAAACCGCGTAGTTATTTTTGGTGCGGGAACGGGTAATCCATATTTCACAACTGAT
>DATMPR010000293.1:0-4893 GCA_035567575.1 Bacteroidia bacterium | reverse complement strand
CAAAAAATGAGAATTTAAGTAACCCTAGCCAGTTTTTAGAGTATAAAAGAATGAAAGAAAAAGAATTGGAGTTGTTAAATACCGTACCACCAAGCCTTACACCCTTTTATAAAGAAAAAGTAAATAATTATTTTAATAGCGTAAGTAAATGATACCGGCGAGGGGCCAGAAGCTAAAAATAGAATCATCAGCAGATAATTTACGATTAGTGGAACGCCTTATAGAAGATGTCTGTGAAATTTATAATGTGAGCGAAGATAATTTTGGGAATATTTTAATTGCAGTTACCGAAGCTGTGAACAATGCAATCTGGCACGGTAATAAAGGCAATCCTTCAAAATCAGTTCAAATTGGTTTTGAAAATCTCGAGAAAAAATTAAGATTTACAGTTAGCGATGAAGGACAAGGTTTTGATTTCGATGGTTTACCTGATCCTACCGATCCGAAAAATATTGACAAACCAAATGGCCGCGGTGTTTTCTTAATGAAGAATTTAGCCGATAAAGTTGAATTTAACCGTAACGGCCAAGAAGTGCATCTCACGTTTGTGTTGAATTAATTTTCGCTTCATGCAAATTGATTTAATTCTTTCAGTAGTTTACCTTCTTTGATTCTCATCTCCATTCTCTTTCCGGCCGGTCTGTTTATATTTTTCCGGAGGATTTTACCAACTAAAGAAACAATAATCACTATAAACTCTATTAACATTATTTTAATCTTCCCTCTTAAATTCTCTCTGTTATTTAACTAAATTTACTTAAATTTCATTGTGCTTTCAATCAAACGAAATACACTTTTTATTGTGCTGATCTTATTTTTCAGCACAGCGATTTTTTCTCAAAAAAATAATGAGGATAAACTCGCGCTGCAATACCTCGATCAAAAAGAATACGAAAAAGCAAATACTTATTTCGAGAAATTATTTGATAAAGCACCCGAACAATGGTTCAGTTATTATTACACAAGTTTAGTCGCTGTTAAAGATTATAACCGCGCTGAAAAGATCTGCAAGAAAATTATCAAACGCAATCCGCAAAACGTAAACATTTATATTCAGATCGGTAAACTTTACAAAGCGCAGGATGATCCGAAAAAAGAAAACGAAAATTATCAGAAAGCTTTAAAAGAAGTTATTCCTATTCAGAGTTATATACAGCAGCTCGCTTATGCATTCATGGAAGAAAAACTTTATGATCTTGCATTAGAGACTTATAAAAAAGGACGTAAGGCAAGTCCGGACTATCCTTATTATTATGAAACGGCCGAAGTTTACAAACGCAAAGGCGATCTAAAATCAATGATCAATGAATATCTTGATGCGGTTGAATTTAAAGAAAGTGAATTAACTACTGCGCAAAATTTTTTACAAAATGCTTTAGGTTATGACGATGAAGGTGCAGGATTTAAAAATCCGGTTTTAAAACAAGAATTAATAAAACGAATTCAGCAACATCCAAATAAAATTGTTTTCGCAGAGTTTTTAATTTTCCTACAAAAACAACAAAAAGATTTTGAAGGCGCTTTCACGCAAAGTAAAGCTTTAGATAAACGCGAAAAAGAAGATGGCCGCCGCATTTATGATCTGGGTAAATTATGTGTGAGTAACGAGAATTACATTGTTGCTCAAAAATGCTTTCAATATTTAATTGATAAAGGAAATAAAGAACCATATTACGATGTTGCTACTATTGATCTGATCAATTGCGATTATCAATATCTTACTCAAAAACAAAACCCAACTCCTGAAGAATTAATTGCGCTTGAATCTAAATTTTTAAAAGCCGCTGAGAAATACAAAGGCAGTCAATTATCTAATCTTTTAATTGCTAATCTCGCAACTCTTCAAACTTATTATTTAAACAAACCCGATGCTGCCATTAATTTAATTGAAGAATTAATTAGTAATCCCGCAATAGATAAACAAGTGCGTGCCGATTTCAAAATTCAGTTAGGTGATATTTATTTAATAAAAAATTTAATTTGGGATGCTTCATTACTTTATTCGCAAGTTGAAAAGGATTTTAAATTTGAACCAATTGGTCAGGAAGCAAAATTCCGCAACGCGAAACTAAGTTATTATGCAGGCGATTTTAAATGGGCAAAAACACAAGCCGACGTTTTAAAAGGTTCTACAACAAAATTAATTGCAAACGATGCTTTAGATCTGTCTTTAATAATTACCGATGCCATTGGTGTTGATACGAATGCCGCGCCATTGGCGCGTTTTGCTGCAGCCGATCTTTTAATTCTTCAGCATAAATACACGGAGGCTATTGCAGAAATGGACAGCATCAATAAAATTTTTCCGACTCATACTCTAGGCGATGATATCAATTACAAGAAAGCAGAAATATTTACAAAACTCGGCAGATATCCTGAAGCAGAAAAAATGTATAAAGATATTTTGGAATATTATCCTAATGAATTGTACGGCGATGACGCGCAATTTAAATTAGCTGAATTGTACGAGAAAAAATTTAATGATATTGAAAAAGCAAAACAAGCCTATCAGGATGTACTGACCAAATACCCGGGAAGTATTTATGTTGTTGAAGCACGTAAACGCTACAGAAAACTTCGCGGCGATAATTTAGATAATGGATAGGAAAGATTTTATAAGATCTTTATCACTTTTTATGGCAACACCGATCGTTTCGAAAGCAGAAACAGTTTTAAGTGAATTAGGCAAAGGCGAAAACACCGGGCGTATGCCCGTCATTTTTATTGGTCATGGCAACCCCATGCACGCTTTACACGATAATAAATTTACGCAAGCACTTAACGGAATTCAAAAAACAATTACAAAACCAAAAGCAATTTTAGTTGTATCGGCACATTGGTTAACACGTGGTACATATGTTTCTACAAATCCAACACCCAAAGCTATTTATGATTTTGGCGGTTTCCCGGATGAAATGTATAAAATAAAATACGAACCAAAAGGTATGCCTGAATTAGCAAAAGAAGTAAAAGAAAAAATCACTCATAATAAAATTGAATTAGATAACGAAATGGGTTTGGATCATGGCGCGTGGACAGTTTTAAAACACATGTATCCTTTAGCTGACATCCCAACATTTCAATTAAGTGTTGATTATTATAAATCTGCTTCCTATCATTTTGAATTAGCTAAACAATTAGGTTTTTTACGCAATAAAGGCGTTTTAATTATCGGCAGTGGAAATTTAGTCCATAATTTAAGAATGGTGGATTTTGCAAATGCAAACGGTGGATATGATTGGGCTATTGAATTTGATTCAACTGTAAAAAATTTATTAGATAAAGGAGATTTTAAATCGTTAGTCGAGTATGAAAAATTGGGGAAGAACGCAACGCTTTCTATTCCAACCAATGATCATTATTTACCAATGATATATCCTTTAGGGTTAGCATTAGAAAAAGAAAATATTTCATACCTGTACGAAGGCATGGAAGCGGGAAGCATAAGCATGCGCAGTTTTGTAATTAAATAACATTCATAAATCCAAACTAAAAAAAACCTTAAATCTAACTTCTAAAATCTCAAATCTAAATGTACATATACAATGTAACTGTAAATATTGATGAATCGGTTCACGATGAGTGGATTCAATGGATGAGATCACATCACGTACCTGATGTAATGAATTCAGGTTGTTTTGTGGAAAGTAAAATTGTTCGCGTGCTTCACGTTAATGATACAGGGCACACTTACTCTTTTCAATACACTTTTAACGACATGAAAGATATTGAAAAATATCAGAAAGATTTTGCGCCCGGATTACAAGCAGATGTAAAACAAAAATATGGCGATAAGTTTACCGCCTTCCGGACATTACTTGAAATCATTGAATGAAATTTATTTTTATATTTTTTCTTTTCTTATTCGTGAAAATTTCATTTTCTCAAAAAGTCCTTGATCTTACCTATTACAATATATTCGGAAAAGAAAAAACATTCCAGTTCTTCAATCATCTTAAATTTAGTTACAAATTAAAGGGTGATCTATTTTGCAAAACAAAAACAATTGCCAACATGCAGGATAGCTCACTTATTTTTACCGATGGTACTATCATAAAAATAAAGCAAATTAAAGGTGTAAGAATAGGAGGAACTCATTTAAGCGGATATGCTTTTGGCGCAGGACTTTTATTTCCGGCTTTAGACATCACCAATAACTTAATGTTTAACAGAACTCCAATCATAAAGGAGCGTGCTTTAATGGTAGGCGGTGTTTTTATTGCGGTTGGATTAGTTTTGAAATATGTTCAGGATAAACATATTCGCATCCGTAAAAATAGTACCTTCCGTGTTTTTGATCCTGATTATGAAAATTTAAACGTACAGAAATGAACCACAGATTTCACGGATTTACACGGATCACCAAATATTTATCTGCGATAATCTGCGCAATCTGTGGCTAAAAACAATATGAGTCAGCATATAAGAGCAAAAAAACATTTAGGTCAGCATTTTTTAAATGATGAGAACATTGCTAAAAAAATTGTCGATTCTCTATTAGAAGTTAATAAAGGTACGACGGTTATTGAAATTGGTCCTGGTACAGGTGTACTCACAAAATATTTAGCAGCTGAATTAAAAAATAATTTTTTCGCTTTAGATGTAGATACAGATTCGGTTCCATATTTAAAACTTCACTATCCTGAAATTGCTGATAATATTTTACTGGAAGACTTTTTAAAGTTTGACATTAAACAAATAATAAAAGGCAAGTTCAATGTTGTTGGGAACTTCCCTTACAATATTTCCACCGAAATATTATTTAAAGTTTTAGAAAATAAAAATGATGTAGACGTTGTCGTGGGAATGTTTCAAAAAGAAGTAGCCATGCGCATTGCTGAAAAGCCCGGGACCAAAACTTATGGTATTACAAGCGTTTTATTACAGGCATTT
>DATMPR010000292.1:0-2779 GCA_035567575.1 Bacteroidia bacterium | reverse complement strand
TAAGACAAAAACAAAACAAAGTATATTGCTTACTGCAAATTATATGGTTACCGGACAAAATCAAGGTGCGATTACAGATCCGGGATTGTTTGGCACAACTTCGACTATAAAATTGCCATCAAGAATTGTAAATGGGAATCTATCACATAATATTTCCGTTGTAAAAACAAAAACCTCAATTAGTATAGGTGTAAATGTGAATTACAACGAGCTTGCAGGAATGGATAATATTTATTTTGGTCCGAATTTAAATTTAGGACAAGCATTTCTTAAAAATACAATGCGTATTTCAATTGGCAGTTCTTACAATCAAATGCTCACTAATTCCATAAAGACAAACGAAGTATTTAATCACAGGCTGACTTACAGCTTTAATCCAAAATTCAAAAATCAAAAAGTAGGAAGGATGGGTTTTAACATCAGCGCAAATTATTTGCAGAAAAAGAAAGTTATTGCAACCGCAATTGGGTTTAACGAATTTACCGGTAATGTTGGATTAAATTATAGTTTTTAATGAGGAAATCTGAAAATATAAAAAAAATAATTTTTGTCATGCTTTTGGTGCTGGCCTATTGTTTTTCATTTTCACAAAGTGATTCAACATCTAATCCAAAGATCGATAAAGTGATTTCATTGGTAAATGAAGTTGAGACAAAAAATAATTTCTTAGACCAATTAACGCCTGATAGCAATGTCGTTCTCCCATTCGGTATCATTAAAAAAATTGGTGAAGCACGTTACATTGTTGCAATTGATTCTGTAAATTTTAAACCTGCAGGCGCTTATTTTAGTGCTTACGCTGCAATAGATTTTCCTGGCACAGATAAAAAACTTGCGTTTGAAGCTGTAAATATTAAATTCAATCCAAAAGGCGTGGTTGGTGGAAATCAAGCGAAATTATTACTTGTAAGCGAACATTCCATAAAAATAAACAATACTGTTACCCTAAAAATAAAACCTGATGGTCAGAATTTTGTGGAATGGGATTGTAATGGTTTTAAAGCAATAAGTTTAAAAGGTTATTTTGTTTTCAGTAAAGGAAAATTAAAACCCGATCCAAAGGAAACTCCTGATTCAACTGTTACAGCAAGTTTTCAAATTTACACGAATGATATCCATAATTTTGTCGCGCAAGTAAACATAACGCCCTTTATGATGGAAGGATTGAAAGATTGGTCGTTTAAAGTTACAAACGCTACAGTAGATATGAGTGAATTGGTAAATGCACCTGGCATGGCTTTCCCTACAGGTTACACAAATCCAAACATGGTAACACCGCAAATGTGGACAGGTTTTTATTTGAAAGAATTAAAAGTAAAATTACCAACGGAAATTTCTAAAACAGGAAAGCACACCGAGATCCGGGTAAATAATTTGTTGATCGATAATATGGGTGTGACAGGTTTGTTCCGGGTAAATAATATTTTAAGCACCGGTGAAGGAAGCATGAGCGGCTGGGGATTTTCACTTGATGAATTAGGCGTTGGTTTTGTTTGTAATCAATTAAACAGCGGGCACCTGAAAGGAAAAGTAAATATTCCAATAATGGACAGCGCGCAAGCATTAGTATTTAATGCCAATTTATATCAGAATCCGCAAACGAAAGATGTGGATTATAATTTTGTTATTAGTCCGGCTGTAGGTCTGAATTTTAAAGTATTTACTGCTCAGGTTGATCTATTTAATACATCAAATATTACCATTGTAAAAAACAATGGATTATTTAAACCAAGCGCAGTATTAAATGGCAAAATAAGTTTTAACGGAGAAAAAGTTAATTCAAATGGTGCGTATTTATTATTTCAAGACCTGACAATTGTAAGTGTTTCTCCATATTTAACCAATGGAATTTTTACAATACATTTTAATGGAGGACAAGCAAAGGCTGTAAAATATCCAATTAGCGTGAATGATATTACGTTTGGAATTAGTCAGGGCGCGCCTGTGTTCGGATTTAGTGTTACGCTTAATTTTTCTGAGAGTGAAGGTTCAGGTTTAGCTGCCGGTATTTACGTTGAGATAAAAGGAAAGATCACTCCATACCAGCAAAATTATTCCGGCGATGCTCCTGTTAATATTACAAAAGCAAAATGGGAGTTTGACAGAGTTGCAATAAAAGGGATTTCTATTGACGTAAAAACTTCAGTATTAGTTTTAGGAGGTTTAATTATCTTCAGAGATAATGATCCGGTTTATGGCGATGGTTTTTTTGGACGGATACAATTTGCTATTCAAGATGTTTTACCCGAGCCGGCTGTGGTGAATGTTTGTTTCGGAGCTAAAGATGCTTACAAATATTTTTACATAGATGCGGCAATTCCTGTAAATATTCCATTGGGAAATATTCCGATCACACTCACGAAATTAATGGGAGGCGTTTATTATCACATGAAACCGCAGGCTGCATCGCAAGCACAATTGATCGCGGCCTCTCAAAATCAGCCGGCAAATACATCAACAGTAATAACAGCGACAACAAATAATGCTTTATCTTATGTTCCCGATCCGTTAATGTCATTAGGTTTTAAAGCAGGCGTTGGTTTTATTTATTCACCAAGTGAAATGTGTATCAATGGTGATGTAATGCTTGAAATTGCATTCACAAGTTCAGGTGGATTAAGTTTTGTGCAATTAGGCGGTGATGTTTATAGTATGTCAAAACGCAGCGAGAGACCAACAGCTCCTGTTAAAGGAACTATCTTAATGAAATACGACAACGAAAATAAAGTGTTTGATGCGAATGCAAATATTATTATTAATGCTTATAATGCGGTAACAG
>DATMPR010000291.1:0-8774 GCA_035567575.1 Bacteroidia bacterium | reverse complement strand
TAAATATACCCATTTTTAACAAATAAAACAGGTATAAATACGCTATAAATCCCCTTACAAACATAGTAAAAAGGTTACAAAGAATTGATTATATTTGTTTAGCAGAACAATATTAGCGTAGTTTCTCTCGTAGCCGAAAACTGGAAATTTTTTTCAAAAACTATACGAGGATAAATGTGCGCTCACGTAAAGGCGTGGGCTTAATTTATTCGTATAGTGGGTATTCCAGTACCTCGGCTTACGGTAAATTAATGTCCCACGCTGATTTTTTATAATAACGTTGTCTTGGGGCGTTGGTAACAGAAAACTGGAAATAATGAAACCTTTTACGTTCCTATTGGCTTTACTTTGTTTTAGCCTACAATCCCAAACCGACCATAAAGTATTTGAAGCCAAAAAGATTTACTTCTATGGTTATGATTTTTCTCATTTTAAATTTGTAGAACCTTCCAGTATTGAGAGTTCAAAAATCAAAGACAATATTAACGGTTGGACTACATTCGTAGCAACAGCAATTACAGATAAGAAATTTAAAACCTTTTTTGATGTAGATGAGGCAGTTCTTAATTGGGAAGTGGCTCTTAATAAAAGTAAGTCAATCTCAGCGGATAATATTATGGGAGTTTCCAAAACAACTCTGCCCAAAGATTCAATAGGTATATGGGTAAACGCATATAATTTTCCTGACAAAGAAGGTGTAGGATTAGTAGTGTTTGTAGATTGCCTTTATAAACCAAAGAAAACATCTGTTATAACCTATGTATTCGTTGATTTAAGCAACAAAAAAGTGTTAGGTAAGGAAACCTTTGAAGATAACGAAGCGGACGGCTATGGGCTTATACGGTTCTGGGGCGAAGGACTTGAAAATAACATAGCTAAGTACGCACGATCATTTAGAAAACAAAAAAGTAGTTATAATAAAACAGCAGGAAAATAATGGATGTTTTTATTGCAAATTATACAAAACTTAATAAAGGAGTAAAGCGAATTATTATTGCTCTTACTTTGATTCCTATTTCATTTGGAATAGCTATTGATTATCCAAATTTAGGAGTGGCATTTTGGCTATCATTAGTTTATTGGGGAATGGTGTTAATTGTTTTATGGGTTATTGACGGATTTAAAAAACAGTCTAATAATTCCACTAAAGACAGAATAGAACAATTAGAAGCAGAGGCAAAAGGAACAATTGAAATAATAAAACTATTTGATGGCAAACTAGACCAATTAAATGATAAAATTGAAAAATTAGAATCTAGTTTATGCGAAACTGATGAAATGGTATCAGGAACAAATGACCGCCTTACTGATTGTTTTCTTGAATTAGAAAATAAATTAAAAAAACAATAAAAGAATAATATATTTATAAACGCAAAACAAACCCTGTCAATTATGGAAACCGAAAACTTAGGAGTTAAATTATTAAAACATCTTTATTCTCAAAATAGTTATTGGGAAGGTAAGGGAATAAATATTAATGATTTTTTACTTGAAAATGCCTCGTCACTAACTGGAATACAATTAAGAAACATTTTAGTTAATTTGCTTGACTCAAATTATATTAATGATATAGCTAAAAAATATGCTTATATAAACAAACCAATTACTATTGAAAAACTTTTAAAAAATACTGAGCCTCCTTGTCAAATAAGCGCAAAACTTACAAAAGATGGTTATGAGTATATAAACAATTTAACAATCAAAAATACAAGTAAAGAAGATATTATTCAGTTGATGTCAGAAATGTTACAATTTATGCAAACCGAAAGAACCACAGATTTACAACTTATGAGTGCCGCATTAGAAAGCTCTAATAGCGGTGAGCCACTCCCAGAAAATATAATTAAAACAGCTTTGGATTATGGCTCAAAAATAGCTTCAATAGCAAATTTATATTTACAAATAACTAAACTTTAGACAGCAACTCTAATAATTGTTTTTCGCAAATTTCTAATGCGCTTATAGCCTTATGATAGTCCTTTATACTAACAAGCTCTAAATGGGTTTGCAAATTCTCTTGTCCTGAATCCCAAACAGAAACTTTGACCCTTTTACAAAAAAGCAAAGACTCTCTTTCTTTTAAAGGTAATATTATACGTGACTTTAATTCATCCAATTAGCCCTCCTCCCGATAAGGCGAAAGGTTCTTGTTTCTACCTGTATCTAAGTAATTCCCCAATAGAGGGGGTAAAATAATATAATTTAGACCTACCTAAAAATTTGTTTAGGGTTATTTAAATTTGTACATTTGTATCATGTTAATCTCATATACCGAAGAGAATTATTTAAAAGCCATTTATGCTTTGAGTCGTTTGTATAATGATTCGGAGGTAAGCACTAACCAAATTTCTGACCATTTAAAAAACAAAGCAGCGTCAGTTACTGATATGCTGAAAAGATTGGCAGATAAAAAATTAATTGATTATAAACGATACAAAGGTGTTAAGCTTACGGATAAAGGAAAGAAGACTGCTATTAAAGTAATACGGAAACACAGATTATGGGAAGCTTTTTTAGTTGAAAAATTAAAATTTAAATGGGATGAAGTGCATGATATTGCGGAACAATTAGAGCATATACAAAGCGATGAACTCATTCAGAAACTGGATAATTTTTTAGGTAATCCAAAATGTGATCCGCATGGAGATCCTATACCCGACGCTACAGGAAAATTTTCTGTTCAAAGATCAATAGCATTATCATCAGCTAAACAAAAAAACAGTTTAGTTGTTACCGGTGTTTCAGATCATAGTTCTGAATTTTTAAAATATTTATCTAATTCGGGAATTGCTTTAGGAGATAATTTAAAGATCGAAGAAAGTAATTCCTACGATAGATCATTAAAAATAAAAGTGAACAGTAAACATTCACTGTTTTTAAGTCATAAAGCAGCATCAAATATTTTAGTGGAAATTAAATAATGAACAGGGCCTCCGGAAAATCCTTAGAAGAAGTGCACGCTTCTGTAAACACCAGCAATAAAAATCGTTGGCGGAGCTTGTTTGCTTTTTTCGGCCCCGCTTACATGATCAGCGTTGGTTACATGGATCCCGGCAATTGGGCCACTGATATTGCGGGCGGAAGTAAATTCGGTTATAGTTTAATTTGGGTTTTACTAATGAGCAATTTAACCGCTTTGTTGTTGCAAAGTCATTGTGCACGTTTAGGGATCGTTACCGGAAAAGATCTGGCACAAGCCAGCCGCGAAAGTTATCCGCCGCTTGTTAATTTATTTTTATACGCTTTAGCGGAAATCGCGATTGCAGCCTGCGATCTTGCTGAAGTAATTGGAATGGCCATTGGCATTCATTTATTATTTCCACATGTTTCTTTGGTGATGGGTGTTTGCATTACTGTGCTGGATACTTTTGTATTATTATTTTTACTGAACCGCGGCATAAGGAAACTGGAAGCATTTATTATTTCGTTAGTATTATTAATTGGTGTTTCGTTTTTTATTCAGCTGACTATAGCAAAACCTGATCTTGGCGAAGTCGCAAAAGGAATTATTCCCGGTATTGCAAACGAAGAAGCTTTATATATTGCCATTGGTATTATTGGTGCAACTGTAATGCCCCATAATTTGTATTTGCACAGTTCACTGGTGCAAACACGCAAATACAAACGCGATACCGCTGGAATTAAAAGAGCAATACGCTTTAATGTAATTGACAGTACCATCGCTTTAAATCTGGCACTATTTGTCAACGCAGCTATTTTAATTTTAGCAGCAGCTTCATTTTACAGCAAAGGACTCAACGATGTTTCGGAAATTCAAGATGCTCATCGTTTACTGGAACCAATGTTAGGAAGCACATTAGCACCAATATTATTTGCCGTGGCATTAATAGCAGCCGGACAAAGCTCTACCATCACCGGTACATTAGCCGGACAAGTTGTAATGGAAGGTTATTTGAATTTGCGACTGCAGCCCTGGATCCGTCGCTTACTAACACGTTTAGTTGCCATTGTCCCCGCACTATTGGTTATTTTAATAATAGGTGAGAGCAGTACCGGAAAATTATTAATTCTTAGTCAGGTTATTTTAAGTTTGCAATTGGGATTCGCTATCATTCCGCTCATTCATTTTGTGAGTGATAAAAATAAGATGCGTGAGTTTGTAATTCCGGTGTGGCAAAAAATTTTGTCGTGGATAGCTGCCATTATTATTATTGGTTTAAATGTAAAGATGGTCTTTAATGAATTGGCTGCATGGATCACAAGTTCAGATCACACTATCCTTATTAGTTTCACCGTTGTACCTTTGAGTTTATTCTGTGCGCTAATGTTATTGTACATTATTGTTGTGCCATTTATACGTAAACGTGACTCGGACAAAATTGCAAAATTCCATGGCGACTATATTCCAATAATATTTTCGGAGGATATTCAATACAATACAATTGCCATATCGGTTGATTTCAGCAGCAGTGATAATAAAGCAATTAACAAAGCAATAGGTCTGGGCGGCACAAAAGCAGAATATTTATTAGTGCATATTTTGGAAAGTGCAAACGCTGTAGTTTACGGTGAAGATGCTTTTGACATGGAACGCGAACAAGATTACCAATTCTTAAAACAACACGCAGAACAATTAAACGAAAGAGGTTTCCGCTGTAAAATAGCTTTAGGTTACGGCAATCCTAAAACAGCAATACCTGCATTGGTACTAAAAAATAACTGCGATATTCTGGTAATGGGTACGCACGGACATAAAACCTTTAAAGATATTTTATTGGGGACGACTATCGAGGGCGTGCGCCACAATATTAAAATTCCTTTGGTACTTGTTTAAGAGCCGGAGAATAATTCAAATGCGAAGAAACAAATGTCATCTACTTGTGGCGCCGCATCTTTACATAATAAAAATTCAGTAATGGCGCCTTCGCGCTCTTCATCAAAAGGCATATCAGGATATCTTTGCAGTGAATCGACTAACCGCTTAGAAGAATATTTTTTCATGTTTCAAAACTTCCCAGATCAGGGAGATCTTTATCATATCCAACCGAATGTAAATTTCCTTTTTGAGAAAATAATTCATTACCAATTTCATAAAGAATTGGCCTTCCTGCACCGCAACACTCAGCAGTTTTACTAATATGGGACCGCTTGCACGAATTTTTCCCTACTAAATCTAAATGAGTTTAGTAAAAAGGTTCGTTTTTAATTAAACCAAAATCTCGTTTTTTAGACTAAAACAAGCATATAGCTTTGATAATTAGTCAATTGTGCGGTTGAATGAGTGAATAATAGCCTTTTTTACTCTAAAAATCTGGCTCTTAGTAAGTTAGTTTTTCGAATTTACAAAAAAATCCCAAACCTGTTAAGATTTAGGATTAGATTTTTTTTAAAAAGAAGAAAAATTAATAATAAATCGCTCTTCTAACTTCTGAAATATGTTTGCTGAAACGGATTACCTGGCGTGTATAACCGTATTCGTTATCATACCAAACATAAAGCACACAGCTTTTTTTATCCGGAGAAATAATTGTTGCCTGGCTATCAAATACAGCCGGACAAGAACTTCCAACAATATCTGTGGATACTAATTCGTTACTGAATGCATATTGAATTTGTTCTACCAATGCGCCTTGTAAAGCATATTTGCGAATGATCTCGTTCACTTCATCTTTTGTAACTTCTTTGTTGAGATTTAAATTTAATATCGCTAAAGAAACATTTGGAGTTGGAACGCGAACCGAATTAGCAGTGAATTTACCTGCTAAATGTGGTAATACTTTTTTCAAAGCGCTCTCAGCGCCGGTTTCGGTAATTACCATATTCAAAGCAGCTGAACGCCCGCGGCGTGATTTTTTATGATAATTATCCAATAAATTCTGATCGTTTGTATAAGAGTGAACTGTTTCGATATGGCCTTTTGCAATTCCTAATTCTTTATCAATTACAAATAAAATTGGCATGATCGCATTTGTGGTACAAGAGGCTGCCGAAAATATTTGTTGTTTTTTCACATCAACTGTTTCATGATTTACACCGTGTACTACATTAGGAACGTCGCCTTTTGCAGGAGCAGTTAATAGAACTTTTGAAATTCCTTTCGCCTGTAAATGACGGCTTAATTCCTTATCATCTCTGAAAACGCCTGTATTATCAATTAATAAAGCATCGTTAATTCCGTATTTTGTGTAATCAACATCTTCCGGATTTTTACAATCGATCATATGAACGGTGTGTCCGTTAATAATTAAAGCTTTGTTGGCAAGATCTTCTATAACGGTCCCCGGAAAAGGGCCATGAACAGAATCAGTACGCAATAGATCGGCGCGTTTTGTTATTTCAGCATCACTATTACCGCGAGTAACAATGGCACGTAAACGTAATTGTTCGCCTTTACCTGCCTGAGATATTAATTCACGTGCAGCCAAACGGCCAATACGCCCGAAACCAAATAATACAACATCTTTTGGCGTAATGGAACCTTTTTTACCAATGAGATCTTTTAATTTATTATTTAAAAAATCAGTTGTGGTTTTAAATTTTCCTTTTTCCTGCATCCATTCATAAGCTAAACGCCCAATATCAATTCTTGACGGACAAACATCCAGATCATAAATTTCTTTTGCTAAAGCAACAGTATCTTTAACAGCGATGGTTTTCTTTACAATATCTTTTGCATAAAAGTGAAGATTTATTATTTCACTCGCGCTTCTGTCAACTAACTGATTTCTGAATAATATTAATTCAATTGATTTATCGAACCAAAGTTTACCAATAGCGCTAATTAAATCGATAGCAGCTTTTTCATCCTTGATCCACTCGTTGAGTTGCGATTCGTAAGCCGTGTTTTTTGCAAGTGTTTCCATATTGCTTTGTTTTTAGAGAATCAAATTTAAAAAAATGATATTATTTTTTATTGTGTTGTTAATAATTTGAAAAACAAAAAAGCCGCGGGAATTTTCCGGCGGCGTATTTCTAAAAGCGTTCTAATTTCGAAAAAAAGAAGTCGGCTTCAATAGTTGCGTTTTCATCACTATCAGAACCATGAACAGCATTAGCCGCAATTGATTTAGCGAATAATTTACGGATAGTTCCTTCTTCTGCTTTGCTCGGATCAGTTGCGCCAATTAATTTTCTGTAATCAGCCACAGCATTATCTTTCGTTAAAACAGCAGCAATAATTGGTCCGCTGCTCATATAACTCACTAATTCGCCATAAAAAGGACGTTCCTTATGAACAGCGTAAAACTGACCGGCTTGTTCAGGACTTAAACGAAGGTATTTCATAGCTATAATTCTGAAACCGCTTTGGTTTATCTTAGCTAAAATAGGTCCAATATTGTTGGCTTCAACAGCATCGGGTTTAATCATGGTGAAAGTGATGTTTCTCGACATTTTCTTTAGTAATTAATAAGGGCGCAAAGATAAGACTTTTTTAATTGTGAGACTTAACTATTATATATTTTAACTTGTTTTTTACCATTTACACTCTGAATAATAAATAATCGTACCTTTATCAATCTTAAAAATAATGAATGAAAAAGCCCAATTTCTCTGCATTTAAAGCACTTATAAAAAAATCGAATAACATTGTAATTGTTACGCATTGGAGCCCGGATGGTGATGCCATGGGCTCAAGTTTAGGCTTGTATAATTATTTATTGAAAATTAAGAAAAAAGCAACCGTTGTTGTGCCAAACGAATATCCTGAATTTTTAAAATGGTTACCGGGAGATAATAAAGTTTTGAATCACCAGTTGGAATCTGAGAAAGTTGAGAAATTAGTTTTGAATGCTGATGCTATTTTTACTTTGGATTTTAATTCATACAAACGTATCGAGAAATTAGGTGAAATAGTTGCGGCAAGCAAAGCTGTAAAAGTTTTAATTGATCACCATCAGCAGCCCGATAAATTTGCAAAACTGGTTTTACACAATGTAAAAGCATGCAGTACTTCCGAATTAATTTATGATCTGATTATTGGACTCGGGCATAAAAAATTAATTGATAAAAAAATTGCGGCTTGTTTGTATACAGGATTAATGACCGATACAGGTTCTTTCCGGTTCCCTTCTGTAACTGAAAAAACACATTTGATAGTTGCTGATCTGGTAAAACACGGAGCTGTTCCAAATCAAATTCATGAGGCAGTTTACGATACTTACGCTTATAACCGTTTAAAATTAATTGGTTATGCCATCTTACAAAAAATGATGGTTCTTCCCGGGAAAAATATTGCGTATATTAGTTTATCTGAAGATGAATTAAAACAATTTAATTTCCAGAAAGGGGATACTGAAGGTTTAGTAAATTATCCCTTAACAATGAAAGGAACTAAATTCTCAGCTTTCTTTGCAGAAATGGATGGGAAAGTAAAAATTTCTTTCCGCAGCAAAGGAAAATTTGATGTGAACCAATTTGCCAGACTTCATTTCAGCGGAGGCGGACATATTAATGCAGCCGGCGGAAAAAGTGATCTGAGTTTAAATGATACGATCGCAAAATTTTTAGAGATAGTTAGTCAACCCGGTTTTATTGCTTAAGAATGTTAAGTGCGGTTAAAAATTATTTATTAAGGCAGGAAATTAAAAGTACTTCCAAAATTAAAAAACAATTTGTGGAATGGGATAGAATTCAGTCGGCAGCAATTTTAGCAGGCAGCGGGCAGTATTCTATTGTTAAGGATTTTATTAAACAGAGCGGTAAGGATATGGATATTATTATTTTTAATGATGACAAAACTTCAAAAAATAATGATTGTTATTTATCGTTAAATAAAAAAGACTTTAATTTTTTTGATCTGCCGAAACCTAAAA
>DATMPR010000290.1:0-3200 GCA_035567575.1 Bacteroidia bacterium | reverse complement strand
ATGAATCCTGGTACGAACGTGACGAATCATATTTTATGGTGTGAATTTGCATCGTGCTTGTATCAGAAACTATTGAAAATAACGCATCGCCTTCAGGCTGAACAGTCGTTCCTAAAGTCGGTTCAGCCGGTTTTTTACAGCAGATCAAAGCTCCGATAAACGCGATACAAAAACTATATTTTAGGATCCTGCTCAAATTTTTTACGAATGATTTCCACATAGTGGCCCTTCGGGCAAAAGTAACAAAAGAATGTTAGCTCAACAAAGCTGCGGGATTGAATTTAGCTTTATTTATAAAACGTTATTGCGGGGACAAAATTGTGTTTTCATAAAAAAACCCGCTTGTTAACACGGGGTTTTATTTTTTAAGCGCTTACCGCTTCTTCAAGCACAACATCGTAAAAATCGTTACACGCATCCATGTATTCAGTTTCTCCCTTGTAAGGAAGAAACGGTTTGCCTGATTTTTTAATGAATTTATCTAATTCAGGATTAATTTTTTCGCTGCCTTGTATAATACCATCAGCAAATTCTATAGATTGTTTTACAAAGTTTACGTAGCTGATATCTTCTGCAATATGCTTAAGGTCTTTTTTAGCAAAGCCGTCAAAACCTAATTTATCAATTAATTTTTTGCTTAATGATTTTGGAAACTCATCTTCATAAACCGATACAATCAATTTAGTATCGGCAAATAAAGGGTCTTCAGCGTAATATTTTTTAATATACATTGGCATTAAAGAAGTGAACCAGCCATGACAATGGATAACATCAGGAGCCCATCCTAATTTTTTAACAGTTTCAACAACTCCGCGTACATAAAACATAGCGCGCTCATCGTTATCATCAAAAAACTTACCCGATGTTTTATCGGTAAGAATTGATTTGCGTGAGAAAAACTCTTCGTTATCAATAAAATAAACCTGCATGCGGGCGCTTGGGATAGATGCAACTTTAATAATTAGCGGATGGTCAACATCGTTAATTACTAAATTCATTCCCGAAAGGCGGATAACCTCATGCAATTGGTGACGGCGCTCATTAATACAGCCGTACTTTGGCATAAATGTTCTGATTTCTTTTCCTCTTTCTTGTATTGCTTGTGGCAATTTCCTCGAAATTTTACCAACAAATGTCTCGTCAAGATAAGGGGTAATTTCTTGCGACACAAAAAGAACTTTTGCCTTTTTCATAAATAATGGAAGGGGTTTTTAATTATATACAAAAGTAATGAAAAAAATCCCATATTTCAAAGCAAATTGAAAGTAAATTGTAGCTTTAAAGCTTTTTTAATGATTATTGTTAACTCTAAAATCGAATTAGGTGGAATACTTGACCAATACCGGCAAAAAGGTAAGATCATTGGTTTTGTACCAACTATGGGCGCTCTTCATCAGGGCCATATTTCACTTATTGAAAGTTCGCTCAAAAATACAGATATAACGGTTGCCAGCATATTTGTAAATCCAACCCAATTTAATGATAAAGCTGATCTTGAGCGTTATCCCAGAAATTTAGAAAAAGATGCGCAAATGCTTGAAAAAGCGGGTTGTCACGTCCTGTTTACGCCTGAAGTATCTGAGATCTATCCGGAAAAGGACACCAGAGTATTTAATTTCGGGAATTTAGACACAGTTTTAGAAGGAGCGCATAGACCTGGTCATTTTAATGGTGTTGCCCAGGTAGTAAGTATATTGTTTGATATTGTTAAGCCAAACAAAGCTTTTTTCGGAAGTAAAGACTACCAACAACTACTAATAATCAAAGAGTTAACAAAGCAGCTTAAATTAAATATTGAGATAGTTGCTTGTCCTACTTTGAGAGAACCTGACGGTTTAGCCATGAGTTCGAGAAATATGCTTTTGACTCCTGAAGAACGCAAGGCGGCAAGCTTAATTCCCTCTCTAATGCAAGATGCAAAACAGCTAAAAAAAGCCGGCAAAAGTATATCCCAGATCAAACAATTTGTAAATGAAAAATTGTCCGGAAACCCTCTCTATAAACTCGATTATTATGAGGTTTGCGATGCTCAAAGCCTACAATCTGTCAATTCACTAAATAATTCCGTTATATCAATCAGTTTGATAGCTTGTTTTGTTGGAAAAATCAGATTAATTGATAACTTAGCATTAGATTAATTTAATACCCAACCTTTGAGTATGATCATGCGTACTCATTAATAGAACTAACACCATCTCAATGAACGTTCGGCCGGATCTGATAAAAGATTGCATAAACCGTAAAAGGAAGGCTGAATATGAACTGTATAAAGTGACCTATAGTTACCTGATGAGCATTTGCATCCGTTACACCCGGAATCAGGATCTTGCTAAGGAAAACCTTAATATGGGCTTTCTTAAAATTTTGAATAATCTCGACAAGTATAGTGCCGAGGTGCCGTTTAAAGCCTGGATAAGAAAAATAATGATAAACACATTAATTGACGAATACCGCAAACACAAAAAACACAGTGAGGTGATTGATTATGTAGAGGAGTATTACGATAACAGTAATTACTCTGAACAAAATGGCGCTATTGATAAAATAAGTGTCGATCAAATTCATTCGCTCATTGCCAAATTACCAAACATGGCGCAGCAGGTATTTAACTTATTTGTTGTAGATGGTTATTCACACAAAGAAATTGGAGAATTATTAAATATTGAAGAAGGCACTTCAAAATGGCACTTAAACTCAGCCCGCGAAAAATTAAAAGTAATGTTAGAACAAATTGTTACACCCGCTAAACTAGTACACAATGGTTAATTTCGACAAATTTGAAAAACGAGTAAAGGAAACTTACGGCAAACAGGAATTCCCTTTTGATGAACAAAATTGGGAAAAGGCCGCTAAGATGATTGACGCATCACGGCAAGGAAAAAATCGCGGCGGTATCTTTTTACTCTCGGCAGTAGCCTTATTATGCACCACCGGATTGGTGTATTACTTCGGATTTAGTGATAGCACTGATGCACTGAAGAAAAACAGTTTAGCATCGAACGATCTAACCGCCAATAAAGAATTAGTGGTAAAACCGATAAAAAACAGTGAAAGGCCAATAGAAAATGTAGTCGCTGATCACAAAAAAAATCAGACTGTTAATTCAAATTCGTCTGCTGAAAATGTAAACGCTGCTTCAAAAACTAAAAATTCATCTTCGAACTTAAGCGGAACATCCGGAAACAATAGTGCAATTACAC
>DATMPR010000289.1:0-2443 GCA_035567575.1 Bacteroidia bacterium | reverse complement strand
TTCACGCAATCACGCGCTACATCGGCATGCATAAAAGCAGGCAACATGGAGATAACAAAATCATTGTCTTTTATAATAGCTGCACGTTCGGCCGCATTTGTTACATCAAAACTAATTGCTGAAGCATTCGTAAAACCTTTTACTTTATCTGAGGCCAATTGCTTATTATTATCGGCAACAGTTATTTGCCAGTCATAAGTCCCCGATTGTTTTAAAAGGTATGAAATGAGGCTTGATGTTGAACGCCCTGCTCCTATTATTAATATTTTTTGCATAATGTTTACGAACACAAAATTAAACTTAAATTTGCTCATACCTAATAAATTCAATGCCAAATTTCATTATCATATTTTTATTCAGCTGTTTTTTTTGCACTTCGCAGGTTTTAAATAATAACCTGGTTGTATTCAGTGAAAACGGCAGCCCGTTTGTGCTTTATGTAAACGGCGAAAAAATAAACAATGAGCCCGAAGCTGATGTAAAAGTCTTTAACATTAGCGAAGGCTGGTGCAAATTAAAAGCCAAATTTGAAAAAGATAATATTATTGTTTCTGACTCCATCGATATAAAAACTTTCGAAAAAAACAACAATAAAGAAATTACTTACGCTATTAAACAAGGAACTAAAACCAACAAATTTGTTTTTGTTTCGATAGGTGATCTATCCGGACCAAAAATTCCTTTGGTAGCTAAAAAGCCAATTGTTACCGGTCCGGTAATTGACAATAACCTTTATGGTAATTTGTACAGAGCAAAAGAAAACAAACCCATGTTTTTTTATAATTATAATGACACAACAGGAAAGTGCAGGATTGATCTAGATTCATTAGACATCAAGTACGCACTTAACCTTATCAATAAATCGAACGACATTCACGATAAAGCCAAATACGTCGAAGTTATTATTGAACGTAATTGCTATATTGTAAATCAATTACTGCAATTATTAATTACTTTAGAAACCGAAATGGAAAAATTCAAGATGGTTAAAAAAGCGTATCCTCATATCATTGATAAGATCAACACCAAAAAATTAGATGTGGTATTTACATTTAAATCAATGAAAGAAGAATATGAATATTTTTTAGAGGAAACCGCTAATATTGAACATCAATTAAGTTTAAAATGTACAGTTGCGGTGAGCGACAATAAAGTTTCGGAAATAATAAAAACCATTAAAAGAGAAAATTACGAGCACGATAAATTACGGGTTGCTAAGGAACAAATGGTAAATAATTGCGTGAATACTTCTCAGGTAAAAACTATACTCAATATTTTTAATCACGACCGCGAGCGGATGGATTTTGTGAGATCAGCTTATAATGTAACTATTGATAAAGAAAATTTTAAAATACTTGAAGATGAGTTTCAGTTCATCGAAAACAAAAAAGAATTTCTAACTTTTATTTCAAAATAAATTATGGATAATACGCTGCCGAAAAATAAATTAATTTTAATTGGCATAATGGGTGCCATTGCTGTTTCTTTAGGTGCATTAGGCGCACATTTTTTAAAATCGAAACTAGAAACAGGTTTAATTACAACCGATCAGCTCAATGGTTTTGATACAGCCGTAAAATATCAGATGTATCATGTATTGGGGATGCTGGTGCTTGTCATCTTAAATAAATTATATCCTAATAAATTTTTCGGTTGGGCTTATGCGTTATTTTTCTGGGGGATCATTTTATTTTCAGGCTCCTTGTATTTTTTATGTACCCGCAATTTATTAGGTGCTGAATGGCTTAAGTTTTTAGGTCCCATTACCCCGCTTGGAGGTGTTTGTTTTGTTTTAGGATGGTTAAGCATTTGCTTTGCCGTGTTAAAAACTGATAAAAAAGCATGATGAAAGTCTTTTGGCATGGCAATTGTCTTTCATAAAACTTATGCTGAATGAATCAATTTTTCCATTTTAGAAAATTTGATTACTTTCAGTATAATCACCATATTTACAACATAAAACAAACCTATATGAAAAAGTTAACCTTATTATTCCTCGCAATTTCTTCCTTACTTTTTGCGAATTGCAAAACAAAATCGAAAGCAACCACATCCACAGAAAAAACCACAGGTAAAAATGACGACGGTGGAACTAAAGTTCAATGCCGTTTAGCGATTGGCTTTAATAGTATTGGTTCAGGGATCGATGCCACAGCTTATGATAAAATTGAAGCCTATATTAAAGCACACCCGAAGAAGCCTGCTTATGATGTAATTCCTATGGGACGCGAAGGAGAAAGGGATATTTGCATGGGTTTAAAAGAAATGAACAAAGATGAGCAAAAAGCCTTTATTGAAGAGATAAAAAAGATGGCTAAAACATCTGACAGAGTGCAAGTTAACGAAAATGCGGAGCGAACGAAACGACCTTAAAAATTGTGAATAAACGGGCTGTAAAAAGCCCTTTTTTTTTGTAAATTTGCGGAACTATAAAATCTTTTTG